>CBDUTO010000003.1:0-84612 GCA_965370315.1 uncultured Melioribacteraceae bacterium | reverse complement strand
AAATCAATTATTACAAAATATTGAAAGCACAAAAAATCCTATTTCAAATGAACTTAGAAAAAAGTTTGAGAATTTTTATTCAGAAGAGATTGAGAAACTTAAAATACCTTGGTAAAGAAGAGAAAACTATTTAACCATAACTGTAACAAGTCTTAAATAATTTTATAAATATAAGGACTTTATGAAAAATTTTAGCAAAAAAATCAACTACACTATTCTAGGATTGATTTTTATATTAACACTAATCTTATTGGGTTGCCAACCAAATTGTGATGAGCAAAATTCCAGTATTAAACAGAACAAAGATGATTTACTTAATGGCGTTTCAAAAGCGATATGTTACTCAGGATTCAGAGAGGGGCAGCATCCAGATAGAGGAGATGGGGCAGTAAATCCATCATATGAGGAAACATTAGAAGACCTACAAATCTTAGCACGTAATTCTAATTTTTCATTGATCCGTTTATATGATTCCGGAGAAAATTCACAATTAATTTTAAAAATAATTGATGAAAATGATATTGATATAAAAGTGATGTTGGGAGTATGGCTAAAAGCAGAGTTTAGCAACCACGAAAAATGTTGGTGGTTGAATGAGCCGATACCTGTAGAAGAACTCGAAGAAAATACAAAAATGAACTTACAAGAGATTGAAACAGGTATTGCCCTAGCTAAAAAATATTCAGACATAATTGTTTCAATAGCTGTTGGTAATGAAGCCCTTGTTGAATGGAACGATCATATGGTTGAAGTAGAAACAGTAATTTCCTACGTGAATAAAGTGAAGAGTGAAATTAAGCAGCCTGTTACTGTAGCAGATAATTTTAAATGGTGGGCACTAAATGGTATGGAATTATCAAAAGCTGTCGATTTTATTTCAGTTCATGTTTACCCACTTTGGGAAGGACAAGATATCGATACTGCTTTGGCATTTTCAATTTCAAATATTCAAGAAGTATGTGATTCATTGCCAGGAAGTAGAATTGTAATTACAGAAGCTGGTTGGGCTACGGTCGCCTCAGAATTTGGTGAAAGAGCTAGCGAAGAAAAACAGAAACAATATTTTAATGAGCTTATGGCTTGGGGTGAAGAAATGAATTACACAATATTTTTCTTCGAAGCATTTGATGAACCATGGAAAGGAAATCCGGACAATGCACTGGGAGCAGAAAAACATTGGGGAATATTTAATGTTGACCGTACGCCTAAAGAGGTTATGCAAAAGTTATATCCCGATTTAATGAAATGATAATAATTTAACTTTTACGAAGAATATTTGAGAATGATGGTGAATAAAACTATACATATTGGACAAAACAAGCTACATGTTAACACCGAACATGTTCAAGGTAAATATGTAGAAATAGATGGTGAAATGTTTTATAGGATTTCTAATTATAATAAAATGACACCATTTTTTATGAGCATTGTCAGTTGTTCAGATCATTGGATGTTTATTTCTAGTAATGGTGGCTTAACTGCGGGACGGAAAAATCCTGATAACGCACTATTCCCATATTATACTGATGATCTTATTCATGATTCAAATGAGAAGACAGGCAGTAAAACTATTTTTAAAATTGAACTTGAAGATGGTACTTTTCTCTGGGAACCCTTCTCAGATAATTACCAAAATGTTTATAAAACTGAAAGAAATATTTATAAGAATACTCCTGGAAACAAAATTGTTTTTGAAGAAAAAAATCATGATTTAGGATTAACATTTTCATATTCCTGGTTAAATAGTGAACGCTTTGGTTTTGTTAAAAAATCAAAAATTACAAATAATAACAATGCTGAAATTACTGTAGAGCTTTTAGATGGAATTCAAAATATTTTACCATATGGTGTATATCAGAAATTTCAGACTGAATTCAGTACGTTGGTTGATGGATACAAAAAGAATGAATTAATTAATGAATATGGAATTGGTATCTATTCATTGAGTTCTATCCCTTCTGATAAAGCTGAACCAAGTGAATCTTTAAAAGCTACAACAGTATGGTCAGCAGGCATTAAAGTTGAAAACTATCTTTTATCATCTCGACAAATTATTGCGTTCCGGTCAGGATTTGAAATTGAAAATGAATCTGATATTAAAGGAACTAGAGGGTCATATTTTATAAAAAGTCAGTTAAAATTAAAATCTAATGAATCACAAAAATGGGTTATAGTTAGCGATATTAATAGAGACTCATCTGATTTAGTTGCTTTAATAGAATTTTTTAAAAGTGAGGAAAATATTGTTCAATCAGTTCTTAAGGATGTTGAAATCGGAACAGAAGGATTAGTAAAAATAGTTGCTTCTTCAGATGGTCTTCAACTTACAGCAGATACGCTTGCTACTTCACGGCATTTTTCCAATGTTCTCTTTAATGTTATGCGTGGTGGTATTTTTGCTGACTCCTATATAATTGAAAGAGACGATTTTATTTCGTTTGTGCAAGTTGCAAATAAAAAAGTTTTTGATAGATATGAAAAATTTGTAAAAGAGCTGAGTCCAAGTCTTCAATACAATGAACTCCAAGCAAATATCAAAAAGTTAGGAGATAATGAATTTAACAAGCTCTCTTTAGAATATTTGCCTTTAACATTTAGTAGAAGGCATGGTGATCCTAGCCGTCCGTGGAACCGTTTTTCAATTGATATTAAAGATGAAGAGAATAATAAGCTTCTTAATTATCAAGGTAATTGGAGGGATATTTTCCAAAATTGGGAAGCATTAGCGGAATCATTTCCTAATTATATTGAGGCTATGATTACGAAATTTCTAAATGGTTCAACTGCAGATGGATATAATCCATATCGAGTTACTCGTGATGGATTTGATTGGGAAGCACCTGAAGCAGATTCACCTTGGACTAACATTGGGTATTGGGGAGATCATCAAATAATTTATCTTTTAAAATTGCTTGAGTTTTCGTCAAAGCATGCTTCCACCAAATTAGATGAAATGATTAACGAAGATGTTTTTACTTATCTGAATGTTCCATATAAAATTAAAAGTTATCAGGAGCTACTTGCCGACCCACGAAATACTATTGATTTTAATTCTAATCTTCACAAAAAGATTGAAGAGCATGAAGGAGAAATCGGTTCTGATGCGAGGTATATACTTAATAGTGATGAGAGTTTATATCAGGTAAATCTGACAGAAAAATTATTAGCCACACTCCTTTCCAAGTTAAGCAATTTTATTCCAGGTGGTGGAATTTGGATGAATACACAGCGTCCAGAATGGAACGATGCAAATAACGCACTTGTTGGTAATGGCGTTTCGATGGTTACACTCTACTATACTCGAAGATATGTCAATTACTTAATTAAATTCTTTTCCAGATCTGGAATTACTGAAACAAAAATATCAGAGAAATTGAAAGTTTTTTTTGATGAAATAAATCAAGTGTTGGAAGCAAACGAAGGTATACTCGAAACAAAAATATCTGATGAAGATAGAAAAACTGTTCTTGATGGTTTAGGTATAGCCGGTTCTAAATTCCGTTTATCAATCTATGACGAAAAATTTATATCCTCGAAAGAAAATATTAGTATTAAGGATATTATTAGATTATTAAAGCTCACTAAAAAATATCTGGAAAATACCATTGACAGCAACAAAAGAGAAGATGGTTTATTTCATGCATATAACTTGATGTCAGTAAAAAATAAAAACGCAATTGAAATTACATATCTGTACGAAATGCTCGAAGGACAAGTCGCTGTTCTAAGTTCTGAATATTTAACAACCAATCAATCTATTGAATTGTTAACTACTCTTCGAAATAGTTCGCTTTATCGTGAAGATCAAAATAGTTATATCCTTTATCCAAATAGAGAATTATCATTATTTATTAACAAAAACAATGTAAACGAAGAAGACTATAATTCATCAACAGTTATGCAAAAACTGGTTGAAATAGGAAATAAAGATATAATCTTGAAAGATGTTAGTGGTGGAATACATTTTAATAGTGATATCCGTAACGCCCAATATTTAAAATCTAAATTGAGTGAATTGTGCGAAAAAGGTATTATCACAATTGATGATGAGGAAAAAAGCAAAATATTATCGGCCTATGAATCTGTCTTTATCCATAAATCTTTTACCGGAAGATCGGGTGCTTTTTATAAATATGAAGGTTTGGGTTCTATCTATTGGCATATGGTTTCAAAGCTTGTGCTTGCTATACAAGATACATATTACAAAGCAAAAAAGGAAAATGCAGATACTCACGAATTGGAAAAACTCAAGTCTCAATATTATGATGCAAAAGATGGAATAGGTGTTTATAAATCACCCAAAAATTACGGAGCTTTCCCAACTGATCCATATTCGCATACACCAAGTTTTTCTGGTGTACAACAACCCGGAATGACTGGCCAAGTAAAAGAAGATGTTATTTCTAGATTTGGTGAATTAGGTGTTTTAATAGAGAATGGAAAAATTAGATTTGATACATCATTAATAAATATGGATGAATTTCTAAAAGTTGAAAGTACATTTAATTATTATGATGTTCATGGAACTAAGAAAGAATTATTGATTGAAGAAAGCTCGTTGGCTTTTACATATTGCCAAGTACCAATAGTTTATTCTTTGTCAGATGAAAGTGAAATAGATGTTTATACTAATGAAGAAAAAACAGAAATTAAAAAAATGGAATTAAATTCTGATCTAAGTAATTCTATTTTTAATAGAGATGGAAAAATTGAAAAAATAGAAGTTAAAATAGAGAAGAATAGAAACTAATAATTGAAAAGATTGATTTTTTTTAAGCAAAAATAGTAATTTTAAAGCTGAATTTAAAACTAAATAAAGAGTAGGATATGACATTCTCAACAACGGATTATATTGTTTTTATACTGTACATTGCATCCATTATCTTTATGGGTCTATATGTTTCTCGAACCAAAAAGGGACACAAGAAAGACACAAAAGATTATTTTCTTGCTAGTAAATCATTGCCATGGTGGGCGGTTGGATCATCTTTAATTGCAGCTAATATTTCTGCCGAACAATTTATTGGAATGTCAGGTTCCGGCTTTGCTATTGGACTTGCAATTGCTTCCTACGAATGGATGGCTGCTATTACACTGATAATAGTTGGTAAATTCTTTCTTCCAATATTTATTGAAAAAGGGCTTTACACAATTCCAGAGTTTGTTGAAAAACGTTTTAGCACAAATCTAAAAACAATACTTGCAATATTTTGGGTTGCTCTTTTTGTTTTTGTAAATCTTACTTCTGTTCTTTTTCTTGGTGGAAAGGCTATTGATACCATTATGGGAACTGGGGATGGTAGTTTAATAATGCTATCGGTAATTGGATTGGCTTTAATTGCCGCTGCATATTCTCTCTATGGTGGCTTATCAGCTGTAGCATGGACTGATGTTGTGCAAGTAGCTCTTTTAATAATTGGTGGTTTAATTACTTCAATAATTGCACTAAATGCAGTTACACCAGATGGTGGAGTTTTCAACGGACTTTCTCATGTTTACAATGTTGCTGGTGATAAATTTCATATGATCTTATCGAGAGATAATCCCGAGTTTTTTAATCTGCCCGGCATTGGTGTTTTAATTGGTGGAATGTGGGTTGCTAACCTTTATTACTGGGGCTTCAATCAATATATAATTCAAAGAACGTTAGCATCAAAATCGTTGAAAGAAGCTCAACGTGGAATAGCTTTTGCCGCATTTCTAAAAATGATAATTCCATTTATTGTTGTTATTCCAGGAATAGTAGCATACGTAATGCTTATGCAACCAGAAGGAACTTCAGCAATACCTGGGGTTCAAGAAGCTTTTATTAATGGCGACGGTGGAATTAATTACGACAAAGCATATCCCTGGTTAATCTCAGTTTTTATTCCAACTGGATTGAAGGGCTTAGTGTTAGCAGCGTTAGTTGCAGCAATAGTTTCATCTCTAGCATCAATGTTAAACTCAACTTCAACAATATTTACAATGGATATTTACAAACCATATATTGGAAAAAATTCAAGCGAAGGTAAATTAGTAAATGTTGGACGCATCACAGCTGCTACAGCATTAGTAGTTGCAGTTGTATTAGCTCCTTTACTTGGAAGTGTTCCTCAAATGTTCCAGTACATTCAAGAGTATACTGGTTTAGTTAGTCCAGGGGTACTTGCAGTATTTATCATGGGTCTGTTCTGGAAGAAGGCTACAAACAAAGGCGCGATTGTTGGGATTATCTTATCAATAGTTGTTGCGTTTCTATTGAAATTGCCGGGTGCAGATCTACCATTTTTAGATCAGATGCTATACACATTTTTAATTACGCTGGCTATAATAGCTGGAGTAAGTATGACAACTTCTGTTGAGGTTGATGACCCTAAAGGAATTCAATTAACTTCAAAATTATTTATTACAGATTCAGTATTTAATATTAGTGCTTATGCAATATTAATTATGTTAGTCGTTCTTTACACAATTTTTTGGTAGATAATTGAACCGTACAAACAGAATACAATTTATAACTTTAGGGTTAATATGCTAGCGCCATATGACCTTTGCAATGAGTGATAACATATGAAAATTAAAACTTTAGTAATATTTGGTCTATTTATCTCAAGCTTTATACTTGGATGTAGTAGTGATGAAAGTATTAATAACCCCCCAACTGAAGATAGCGATTCACTCAAAGTTGAAGGTTTCAATTTAGTTTGGAATGATGAATTTAATATTGAGGGAAAACCAGATGACACTAAATGGGATTACGACATTGGTGGAAATGGATGGGGAAATAATGAACTTCAATACTATACATCTGATTCAATTAATGTGAGAGTTAAGAATGGCAAATTACAAATTGAAGCCCATTATTATCCAAACCTAGATATTAAATATACTTCTGCTCGTATTGTTACCAAAAACAAGGGAAATTGGTTGTATGGGCGTGTTGAAGTAAAAGCTAAACTTCCTGCTGGATTAGGAACATGGCCTGCAATTTGGATGCTACCAACGGATTGGGAATATGGTGGATGGCCAGCAAGTGGTGAAATTGATATTATGGAACATGTTGGCTATGAACCAAATGTAATTCATGGAACAGTTCACACTGAAGCTTTTAATCACAAAATAGGTTCACAAGTAGGTAATAACATAACAGTTCCTACAGCAATTAGTGATTACCACGTTTATGCTATTGAATGGAATGAAGATAGAATCGATTTTTACATAGATGATAATAAATACTTCTTTTTTGAAAATCAAAATAATTCTTATCGAGAATGGCCTTTCGATAAAAGGTTCCATCTAATTATGAATATTGCTTTCGGTGGTAATTGGGGAGGTGCTCAAGGGATTGATAATTCAATATTTCCAGTACAGATGGACATAGATTATGTGAGAGTATACGAAAAGGAATAAAGCGTGCTGAAATACAAATTTAAATTAAGAGTACTATTCATAATTCTATTCACTACTCCTCTATTTGTTTTCTCTCAGAGTTGGCAACTTGTGTGGCAAGATGAATTTATGGGAACAGAAATTAATACGCAAAATTGGACTCATGAAATTGGTGGAAATGGATGGGGAAATAATGAGCTTCAATATTATACTAATAGAAGTGATAATTCTTATATCGAAGATGGGAAGCTAGTTATCCAAGCAAATAAGGAAAATTACTTGGGCAAGGATTATACTTCAGCACGAATAATTACGTCTGGCAAACAATCATGGCAATATGGAAGAGTTGAAGCGAGAATTAAGCTTCCATTTGGAAAAGGAATTTGGCCGGCGTTCTGGATGCTTGGTGAAAGTATTTTTTCAATTGGATGGCCCCAATGTGGTGAAATAGATATTATGGAAATGGTTGGTGGTACCAGTGGTGATAAGGTTACTCACGGAACTGCTCATTGGGATCAAACTGGTTCACATGCTTCTTATGGTGGTACTTATACTTTATCAACCGGTATCTTTGCTGATGATTATCATCTCTTTACAATTGAATGGACTCCACAGAGTATTAAGTGGTTAATGGATGGACAACAATATCATGTAATTGATATAACTCCAGCAGAATTAAGTGAATTCCATGAAAAATTCTTCATTATCCTAAATGTTGCAGTTGGTGGCGATTGGCCTGGCTCCCCTGATGGAACTACAATATTTCCACAAAAAATGTATGTAGATTATGTCCGATTTTATGCAGATGAATCCTCAGTTCCTAATATCTCTATTTCGTCTCCAATTGATAATTCTATTGTTGAACCTTATTCCAATGTAAATATTTCAACCAATATAGATTTTGACGATGAAATAAGTTTGGTCGAATTTTATCAAGGGGCAATGAAAATAGGACAAACAAATGTTAGTCCGTATGAAATGACATGGCGAAACTTATATCCTGGATGCTATAAAATTACTGCAAAAGCAAATGGAGAAAATGGCTATACTGGAACATCGAGGGTTGTAAATTTACAATCTGGTTCAGATTGTATCGAGGCTCCATATTTTGGAACTCCTTTTGAAATACCAGGAGAGATTGAAATTGAAAACTTTAACATTGGTGATGCCGGGGTTGCATTTTCTGATAATGATGTAATTAATGCTGGTGGTCAATATAGACTGACTAATCAAGTTGATATTGAAAATTGTGACGATCTGGATGGTGGATATAATGTTGGTTGGATTGAACCTAGCGAGTGGTTAAAATATATTATAAATGTTAATACAACAGGTTCTTATAATTTTGACTTTCGTGTTGCATCGCAGAACCAAGGGGGCAAATTACATATTGAAATAAACGGTAGTGATATTACAGGTTCTATTAATATTCCTGCAACGGGTGGATGGCAAACCTGGGAAACAATAAGTGAAGAAGGCATAAGTCTTACCAAAGGTGTTCATGAAATGAAAATTGTTTTTGAAGCTGGTGGATTTAATTTTAACCGTTTAGATATTTTTGACCCAACATCTATTCCATCACTTGAGTTATTGTATCCATCAGGTGGCGAAACACTTGGTATTGGAAATGTAGCTGAAATTAGATGGAATTCTTTAAAAGTTAAAAATGTTTCTATCGGATTTAGCACTAATGGAGGCACTAGTTGGGACTTCGTAACTCAAACAACTCCTGCGTTATTCGGATCCTATAGATGGGAGATTCCTAATGTTAATTCAAATGATTGTTTAATTATGATTTTGGATAAGGATAATTCATCTTTGCGAGCCATTAGTAATAGTCCATTTACTATTGATATTCCAAACTCCGTTAAAAATGGTAACCAAATAGTAAAAGACTTTGCTCTATTTCAAAATTATCCAAATCCATTTAATCCAGTAACAAATATAGAGTACTCGATAGCTGAGAATCTAAGTAGTGTATTTTTACAGCAATATGTTTCATTAAAAGTATACGATTCTTTAGGAAAGTTAGTAGCAACATTGGTAAATAAACATCAATTGCCTGGAAAATATTCAGTGCAATTTAATAGCAATGATTTATCTAGCGGTACATATTTCTATAAGTTGAAATGTGGAAATTTTACTGCGATAAAAAAGGCATTACTAATGAAATAAATCGTATTCAATCAATATTCCTAATTCAAATGAATATTGAATATGTAAGAGTAAACGAGAAAGAATTGTATTTAGTTTATAGTATTTTATAAAATTTTGGGTTTCAATCTGCTAAAATCTTATAGCAGATTTTGGAATCCTTTTTCGTTTTAGTCAAGTTGTTACTTACAGTACTTCTTAGAGTCATTCCTCTAATCTATCGTAATAGTTAAATTAACTCGAGTAATATTGCTCTCTAATTCTTCTCTAAAATAGAAGTATTTTTCTTTTAATGGCTAAAAATATGGTAAGATAATCTAATTGTTTGCTATATATTTTGCGAACTATTCCACAATTTTTATTATATTTAATAAAATTATTATATTTTTTAATATAATTTAATGATGGGTAGATATCATGCAAAGAGTTAAAAATAGTGTAAGTTTTTTTTGTCTATTTATCTTTCTAATAGTTTTTACCACACAAATATTTAGTCAAAAAACCGGTAAAATTCGGGGTGTAATTACTGATGAGACAAACGGAGAAGTCTTAGCATTTGGAAATGTTTTGATTGAAGAACTGAATGCTGGGGTTTCAACCAATGATAGAGGATATTATTATTTCTCTTCACTACCAGTAAATAAAAGCTTAACCGTACTTGTTTCCTATGTTGGTTATAAAAGTAAGGAAATAGTTGTTTTTGTTTATCCAAACAAAATCAACAAAATTGATATTAAATTGTCGCCTTCCAGTGTTGTATTACAAACAGTTGAAAAAATTGGTAAAAAAACAATTGAAAAAAACGAAACCGATATAAGTCTTAAAAGAATTTCGGTAAAAGAGTTAGAGGCAATACCAAAAGGAGTTGAAACGGATGTATTTAGGTCTTTACAATATATTACCGGTGTAAATTTTACTGCTGATTATTCTGCGAGATATTATGTTAGAGGAGGAGATAGCAACCAAAATCTTGTTCTTTTAAATGGAGTAAATGTTTACAATTCCTTTCATGCAATGGGACTTTTTAGTGCCATAGATCCCGAAATGATTCATACAATGGAGTTCTATAAAGGAGGTTATACCTCCGAGTATGGTGGTGGATTGTCTTCTGTCTTGAATCTTATTACCAAAGATGGGAATAGAACAAGGTATTCAGGAAAAGCCGCTGCAAGTTTTCTTACAGCCAAAGCAGTTTTTGAAGGTCCAATCCCATATGGTTCATTTATTATTACTGGACGTAAAAGCCATAACGCTAATATTCTTAAGAAATTTTTTAGTAATCAAACTATACCGATTGATTTTTATGATACTTCATTTAAGATAAATTTCAGCAACCCAAATTTCATCTCTGGTTCAAAGATAACCTTTCATGGTTTCATAAGTGAAGATAATTTAGAATTTAATAATCCGTTACGAGAAGATTATCATTGGACTAATAGCATTTTCGGTGTTTCGTGGTTTCAGGTTTACGACTTCCCACTTTTTTCAGAGTTTAATTATTCTATAAACAATTTTCAAGGTAAAGTTCTCCCTAATTATAGTTCAACAAGGGAAAAAGAAAGTAAATTAAATGAGCATAAATTTAATTTGAACTACAATTATATATTGGATAATAAAAATGAAGTTAGCGGTGGAATTCAGTTGACAGTTTTGAAAACACAGCTTTTCATAGAAAATTTATTAGGTGCTTATTCTAATATTGATGAAAAAGGGATTAATATTAGCTTTTTTGCGAAATATAAATTATTACAGTTTGATGAATTGGGACTAGACGTTGGCTTAAGGTATAATCTTGCAGGCTTAACTAGAGCTGGTACAGGTTTTCTTGAACCAAGAATCTCACTTACCTATACACCAAATCCTGTAATTGCCTTTAAGGCGTTCTGGGGTAAGTTTCAACAAGAAATAACTACAATATCAAATGAAAATGACGTTTTTAATGTCTTTGAACCATACATAATAGTTCCTGAGTATCTTCAAACACCTCAATCAGAACACTATAATGCTGGTGTAACATTTTATTTTACTGATAAAATAAGTTTGGTGAGTGAAGTTTATTACAAAAAATCAAAAAATATTACTGAAATAAATAATGATAAAGAATTTGCATCAGATAAAGACCTTATTTCAGGAGATGCTGAATCTTATGGTCTTGAAAATGAATTAAACTATACAAATAACATGATGCATCTTTCAGTTGGATATACGTTAGCTTATTCTTATAAAACAGTTAATAATTGGACTTATTACCCTCGCTATGATTCAAAACATTCAATCAACTGTGCCATCGAAGTAAATATTGGAAGTGGATGGAAAACTATGTTAACATGGACATATAAATCTGGATTACCAAACACGCCAATAATTGGTTATTATGATAAATTATTTTTTAACTCTACTGAATTTATTAATAATATAAATAATTATTATTTCCCTTATTCAGTATTAGGAGATAAAAATAGTATTCGATTACCCGCTTATCACAGAATGGATGTGGGCATATCTAGGATTTTTGACTTAAATTACACTCGAATATATGTTGATGCAAGCATTACAAATGTTTATAACAGAAAAAACTTGTTCTATTATGATAGAAGTACGGGCGAAAGAATCAATATGCTTCCGTTTTTTGTCTCGGTTAATGTGAAGGTTGAAATATGAGAATTATTTTTTTTACAATTATCATTCTCACAATATTTATTTCTTGTGATGAAAGTTTCAGTCCAAAAGCACCTTATGAAGAGAGATATTCATTAAACTGTATTATCCGTGGTGATTCATCATTTCAAGTAGCTACAGCTTATAAAAGTTACGACGTTTCCAATATTAATCCATTTGAAAATACTGAGGACTCCTTTATTGATGGAGCACTTATTAGGCTGTGGAGAGGGAGCGATGAGCTTTTTATTTTTGGAGATTCAACAATGGAAAGAACAGATACGTCCAGATATAAATCAGACATTAAATATTATTATGTTAATGATTTCATTCCAAATGAAGGTGATATTTTAGAAATAGAAGCTTTATTACCAAATGGAAGAAGGTTAAGTTCAAATACTTTAGTTCCAACGGAAGTGCTGAGGAACGAAGATAGAAGTGATACTAGCGTTACACTTTTATCGAAGGGGTATCTAACAACAACCTGGATAATCCAAAATCCAGATCAAGTTTATTTACCAAAGCTTTTAATAAACTATGTAGAGAAAGAAAATGGTTTATATACTAGGAAGATGAAGATAATTCCTTGGAAAAAAATGAAAATTGATAATGCAACTGAATATATTTATCCATTACTCTCAAGGGATTATTCAATAGAATATGATTTTGATATTATTTCAGAAGCTATGGAGGATATTTCAATAAATGATTCTGAAAAAAAGAATTATACAATTACTTCTATGTTACTTGAATTGTCTGTTTTTGATAAAAACCTTTCAACCTATTATTTTACAGTAGGTTTGGAGGATAATTCATTTGCCATTGGGCTTGATGAAGGGGATTATAGTAATATTGAGAATGGTTTTGGAGTATTTGGTTCTTATATAACTCAAGAATTTGAAATATTTTTATCAAAAGACTATGTAAATAGTTTTGGGTATTATAAAAGTGAATGAGATTTAAAATGAGAAATAATATAATTATAATTAGTGCTTCCTTATTTGTTTTAATACTATCATACAGTTGTGAGCAGGATATATCTGTAAGTCCACCAGTTACGCCAGTCCCAGTGGTTTTAGTTATAATTAAATCGGAACCTGGTGGTGCAAGTATCTATGAAGATGGGAGGATTTCAGGTGTCAAAACACCAGATACACTTAATTGGTTGCAAGAAAGAGAGTATTCTTTTACATTAAAGAAGAAATATCACAAAGATACTTCCTTTGTGGTTCATCCCTTGGAAGATTCAATTCAAATGATTTTTATTGATTACTATAAAAATTCATCGATGTTGGGGAATGCCGATTTTTCATCTGCTCCTAATAATGTAGAAGTCTATTTTCAGAACAAATTTATTGGCACTACACCTTTTTCAATGTCAAGTATTAAACCTGGTGAATTTTATTTTGTTTTTAAAAAAGAGAATCATAGGTCTGATAGTGTTTTAATTCCTGTCCACAGTAGTCAAATATCGAAAGTTAAATTAGAATTAGCTGATACAACATATTGGGTTGATTATTCTGATAAGACATCAGGAATACATGACAATTTTCTTTCTTCAGTTGCAGTTGATCAAAATGATGTCGTTTGGGTTGGTTCTAAAAAAGGTGTATCAAGTTATGATGGCAGAGAATGGCAATACTACTCCATCGAAAACTCAGGATTAGCTGGTATGGTTATCAATAGTATTAAAGTTGATAAAGACAATAATAAATGGTTTGCAACAAACAGTGGTATAAGTAAGTATAATGGTAGCGTATGGATTAATGAAGGTTTAGGGACAAGTCCAACATTTCCGGATAATTGGGTTGAAGATATTGAGTTTCTGGAAGATGGTAGAAAAATTATTGCTACAAAAAATGGTTTGGGAATATCATCAAACAATGCGTGGAAAGTCACAAGATTTGATACATATCCTTATGCAAATTGGTTTACAGATATAGCTGTAATAGATGAAAATGATATCTGGGTAACTCACAAAACTAATGGGTTGTTACATTTGGATGGTAGTAAGTATGGGGAGCGGTTTTTCGCAGAGCTAGATCCACCTTCTATACATACTTTTTATAATTGTGTTACAATTGCCGAAGATGCAGTTTGGTTTGGGAATTCAATTGTGGAACCTGATGCAATGGCAGGTTTAACTACTTTTAGTTTTAGTGATAACAAATTTAATAATAGCAGATATACATCATTGAGGGGAATAGATGTTTATAATATAAAAATTAAAAACGGTAATGAAAAATGGATTGCTAGCAGAAACGGTTTATATATTTTTACCAATTATTATAATCGAGAATATTACAACATACGAAATTCACCATTAAAAGCTTGGGGAATATTTGATGTAGCTTTTGATTCCAAAGGAGATGCTTGGATTGCAACAGATGGAGCAGGTTTATATCATTTCAAGGTTACCCAACTAAAGTAATCTACATTGCGATTGAATTCTATTATACAATATCTTAAATGTTAAATTTATTGTTGACCATTAATTTAGTTTCCCATTTATGAAATTAGGTTGAAGATAATTATGATTTAACTATTGAACTGCCCCCCAAAAGTGCTCCATTTTATTAACTTAGCAATAACAAGTAGAAATTATGGCAAACCAAGTTGAAAACAGAAAACGTCCTTCCAGAATACTACGCGGAATTGCATTAACATTAATGAGTATTACAGTTGTCCCTATCCAAAACCTAATCTGTTCTGAATTTCTGCAAGAATCTCTACTTAGTATTAATATTGTTGCTTCTTAGTTTTGAATGTTCGGTCTAATTCAGATTTGTTTGGTTTGATATTGTCTAATTATTTTGATTTTCACTAAAAATAGATATGGAAATGCACTGGTCTTAAAGACCTTCTCATTGTGAAGTTGTTTTGTCCTTCATAAAAACTTAAACAGCTTCTCTGAAATAAATATTATGTAGACCATTAAGAATAGGAATATTAGCTATTTTTCCAATTGATTCTATTGGTCTCCTTTTCGGAGTATCTTTATCCAACCCCAAATGTGTTCGAAATTTATTGTAGTAATAAAAATATTCTTTAAGAATTTCTCTGAGATGGGCTTCGTTGAAAACTATGAAGTGATCAAGGCATTCTCTTCTAATCGTCCCAATCACTCTTTCAACATATCCGTTTTGCCAAGGAGATCTATAAGCAGTAACAATTTCTTTAATACCAATATCAGAAATCTTCCTACCAAAATACTTCCCGAATTTACAATCTCTATCTCTAATCACATACTTATAGGAGTTCTCTTCATAAAGAGCATTTCTCATTTGTTGAGCTGTCCAAATAGAAGTTGGATGTTCAGTAACATTGAAATGAATTATTTTTCTTCTATGATGCTCAATCATTACTAGCACATGTAATAACTTAAAATTAGAAGTTGGTACAGCGAAGAGATCCATTGAGATAGTTTCTTTGGAGTGATTCCTTAAAAATGTTTTCCAGTTCTGAGAAGGCTTCCTTCTTCTTAAGTTTTGCAGATATCTAAAAACAGTTGATTGAGAAATGTTGTATCCAAGCTTTACTATTTCACCATGTATTCTAGGAATACCCCATGAGCTATTCTCTTTAGCTATTTGAATGATTAACTTTCTAGTCTCAGCATCTACTCTTTCTCTTCCACCTTTGTGTTTACTTTTCATTTTCCAGAATAGTTTGAACCCTTGTCTATGCCATTTAATAACAGTCTCTGGTTTTACAATTACAAGATTTTCTTTCCAATTATTAAGTAATCCTTTTGATAAGCTGAAGAAAACTCTATCACTTCGTTTTATTACAGATCTTTTATTCGATCTGCTAACTATTTCCAATTGTTTTCTGAGGAATATATTTTCTAATTGTAGTTGTGTTTTTGATTTGAAAAGATTGAGAATGAAAGCAAAGAGAGATTTAATCATTTTTGAGTAATGGTTTGTTTAGGATGGTGTAAAAATATGAAATCCTATTGTGGAAATAAGTGGAATTTGTTAGTTTTTAGATGTGGATGAGCAAATGAACAGGGACAGGCCTTCACACTCCAACACTGTATAGCTATAATTTAAAAACATAATTAGTTTGACAATTAAAAATATATGTGTAACTTTGTGTAGTTGTATAGACAACCATACATATATACAATAATGTGTTATTCCAAATTATTCTCAATATTTTGATGGTGAATTGATGATTAGAAGATTTACTTTTTTATTCCTTTTCGGGTTTATTTTTACTTGTAATATTTTTGCCGGAGTTACAGGAAAAATTACTGGTATAATTATAGACGCCGACACAAACGAACCTTTAATTGGTGCTAATGTCATGCTGGAGGGTACAACTTATGGAAGTTCAACTGATTTTGATGGAAATTATTTTATCTTGAATATTCCTCCAGGAAAATATAACTTAATTATCTCTTATATTGGGTATCAGAAACAAACAATTACGAATGTTGAAATATTAACAGATAGAACTACTAAACAAAACATTTTTCTACGAAGTGTTTCTATTTCTACAAGTGAAGTTGTAATCTCGGGTGTTCGTCCCACAATTGAAATGGATAGAACAAATACTGCAGCATATATCTCCTCCGAACAAATTAATAATTTGCCAGTCCAGGAAGTTTCGGAAGTTCTTCAATTGCAAGCTGGAGTTGTAAAAGGATCTGATGGTAAAATTCATATTCGTGGTGGAAGAAGTGGAGAAATTAATTACTTAATTGATGGTGTTTCGGTTACTGATCAGTTTAGAGGTGGAAGCTCGGTGGGAATGGAAAATAACTGGGTACAGGAAATGCAAGTTATTAGCGGAACTTTTAATGCAGAATACGGACAAGCACAATCTGGAGTGGTAAATATTGTTACAAAAGAAGGAAGAGCAAAATTTGGTGGAAGTGCATCAATTGCATTTGGCGATTATGTAACTTCTCATAATGATGTCTTTATGAACAATGATAATTTGAATTTGAATGAATTAGATGCCTCGTTAAATCTTCAAGGACCTGTCCCATTAATTCCTAAAACATCTTATTTTGGTTCTTTACGTTACCATACGAGAGAAGGTTGGCTTTATGGGAAAAGAGAAACTAGAATTGAAGATACTGTCCCAATTCAGGAATATATTCTTGATGCAGAGAAGAATCAAAGTGACGATGAAAGGGTATTTGGAATAAAAGTTCCCGATTCTCTTAAAACAGGCGATGGAGAGTTTATCCCATTAAATCCCCTAGAAAAAATAGCTCTATATGGAAAAATATCCACAAAACTATCTAACAGTATTACTTTAAGATATTCTCTTTTTTATAATACTAGTGAGTATAAAAGCTATAGTGATTATAGACGGTATTCACCTGATGGAGTGAAAACAAATTACAATAATAACTTCAATCACATTCTTAGTCTAAATCATGTTTTATCTGCGAGAACTTTTTATGTGTTAAATTTAACATATTTCAAACAAAGAATTCAAAGCTATCTATTTGAAGATATGTTGGATTCAAGATATCAGGGAACACCTCATGTTGACCAATCATTTGCATTTGGTGGAACAAATAACTCACGTTCTGATATCTCTAATTCGGCTATAAATGTTAAATTAGATTTGACAAGCCAAGTAAACAAAGTTAATCAAGTTAAGGTTGGTGGAATGGCGAAGCAACACACGCTTGACTATTTTACGGCTTCAACTGTAGCAGATGGACCTGTATATGAACAACCAACTTTAAGAATTCCTGCTGAAAACACATCTCTTAACAATCAATATATAAATAAACCATTTGAAGCCGCTTTTTATATTCAAGATAAATTGGAGTTAGATGAGCTAATTGTAAATGCTGGTGTTCGTCTTGATTATTGGAATCCCGATGCTGTTGTTCCAGTAAATCCACGAGCAACAACTGACCCTAATAATGGAGTAAGACTCGACACAGAATTCAAGGATGCAGAAACTCAATTTAGCATTAGTCCTCGTTTTGGTTTAGCCTACCCTATTTCAGCAACGGGAGTTGTACATGTTTCTTATGGGCATTTTTATCAATTACCAAAATTTTCAGCAATTTTTTCTAACTCAGAATTTGAAGTTGATCTTGGTGGATTGAATACAGTTATGGGCAATGCTAACTTAAAACCTGAGCAGACTGTAAACTATGAGTTAGGATTACAACAAACCTTAGGAAGTACAATTAGTTTTGATTTAACAATGTATTACAAAGATATAAAAAATCTGTTAAGTCAAGAAATAATAAATACAGAAGATAAAAAAGTATATGCACGTTATATAAATAGAGATTACGGAAATGTTAAAGGAATAACTTTTGCATTAAGGACAGTTAATTTAGATGCTTTTTTTGCCTCGATAGATTATACCTATCAAGTTGCAAAGGGTAACGCTTCAGATCCTAATTCGGTATTTACAAATTTTCAATCAAATCCTCCTACGGAAAGTGAAAAACAAGTGATTCCTTTAAGTTGGGATCAAACTCACACATTAAACGTATCGTTTTATGTTGGTGATTACACAGATTGGTCGCTTGGAGTAATTGGTCGATTCGCCTCCGGTCAACCATATACTCCAAGTAACCCAAGTAGTGAACTAACCGAGCAATTCCAAAATAGCGAATTGAAACCTAGTATTTTTAATATCGATTTGAATTTCTTTAAGAATTTTGAAATATCAAATCATAATATCCAATTATTTGTTAAAGTATTTAATCTTTTGGATAATCTCAGTTCTCGCTATGTTTATTCAAGTACAGGAGTTTCGGATGCACCATATCGTTCATCAGTTACATTAGCACAAGTTGAAAAAAATCCAAATTTTACATTGGCTGAAATTGATAACCGTCCTGATTATTATCTTGCACCTCGCAGAGTATTAGTTGGATTTAAATTTGAATTTTAATTATAGGAATTAAATAAATGATAAAAGCTTTACTCACTAAATTGCTATTATTTACAATTATTTCCCCGATTGTTTTCTTTGCACAGGAGGATAATTCTTCCCAAAATAACCAATTAGCAAAACTGAATTCTATTCAAGATAGAAGAACAGGAGTGCATGATGGTAATCTTGTCTATACTAGATTTGGTAATTTTGGAAATCTAGGCAGCAGATACGAACCTCCTAAAATGGAATGGCCCAAAGGATCGGGAACTTGGTATGGGTATGAGTTTATTATGATTGCTGGTGCAGAGGTTATTGATACCTCTGGAAAGAAAATTCATATAATGTCAGAAAACTATACTAATCCAGGATCTTTTGATATTGCCCCAGATGGTACGCACACTTATGGATGGGAACCCCTTCCCGGATATTATAATACAGGACTTGATAATATAAATAGCTATCCTGCAATGAGTCACAAACCAGAAACATGGCCAACTGAGTGGGTTAATGATTACCCTGGAACTCCGGGTTCGAGGGATGGGATGTGGAATGGTGAGTTTGGTGCATATCCTCGCGCCGACCAAGAAAGTTATTATGTTATGGATGATAGAAATAATGATGAGTTTGCTTATTTCCCTTATGTTGGAAGTTCTACTGATTCTGCTGGGTTCCCAAATGGAAGAAGAGGACTTGGACTTGAAGTAAAAGTTAGAGGTTATCAGTGGGTACAAGTTGAAGCTGAAGATATTCTAATAAATAGATATGATATAAAAAATGCTAGTGATAAAGAGTTGGAAAAAGTTGTATTTGGAATGTACGTTGATCCTGCAGTTGGTGGTGAAGGAGATTCACAAGATGATGATGCGTATTTTGAAGAAGATGATGATATTACATATTGCTGGGATTTAGATGGAATAGATAACAAAGGTCGTCCTGGAGTTGGTTATTTTGGATTTGCATTTCTTGAAAGCCCAGGTGAACCACTTAATGGAATTGATGATGACAACGATGGTTTAATTAATGAGGTTCAAACTAATGATGCAGGAAGTTATATCTTTGGACCAATAGGAAATTATGGTGACCCCAAATATCATTGGGAAGGGGATGAAGATGGTGATTGGGTTGTGTACGAAGATTTAAATGAAAATGGTGTCTGGGACCCAAAAGAACCAATTAATGATGATGTTGGTTCTGATGGAATTGGACCTAACGAACAAGATTATTCTGCCCCCGATATAGATGGAACGGAGGCAAATGGGCATCCTGACCAAGGAGAACCTAATTTTGGTAAGACGGATAATGATGAATCAGATCAAATTGGACTTACAAGTTTCACTCTTAGACCAGCCGGAAATATTAGCTCCGATGAAACCCTTTGGAATGAAATGATTCCAGGATATTTTGGTGGTGCACTTCCAGGAAACTTATCTTTTATTTATGGTTCAGGATATTTTTCACTGCCTCAAGAGGAAACAAGAAAATTTGCTGTAGCATGTCTGTTTGGAAATGATTACGATGATATAATTAGAAACAAACGAACAATGCAACGTATTTACGATGCTGATTACAATTTTACAAAACCTCCATTGTTACCTACAGTTAAAGCAACTGCTCAAGATGGAAGAGTTATTTTAACTTGGGATGATAGGGCTGAACATTCAATAGATCCTATTTACAAAAATGATTTTGAAGGATATTTAATTTATCGTTCTACAGATCCTTCATTTAATAGTATTAAAAACATCTCTGATTCCTATGGCAATGCTATCTTTTGGGAGCCAATTGCACAGTTCGATTACGAAAATGGATTGTTAGGTCCTCATCCAATTGCTATTGGTGAAACAGGAGCTAATTTTAATATGGGAACGGATAATGGACTTATTTATAGCTATGTTGACGAAAATGTTGAAAATGGTAGAACATACTATTATGCTGTAGTCTCATACGATAAAGGTTATGATGTTGATTTTTATGATAGAGGTTTAACTGATCTTGAGAATTTAGCTCCAGTGGCACCGAGTGAATGTAGTAAGACAATCCAAACAAATTTGGTAGGAGATGTTGTCTCAGTATCCCAAAACTGTGCTGTTGTTGTTCCTAATGCCCCAAGTGCAGGTTACATTGATCCACATCTTGCTGATGGTATTACTCATACAGGTATCGCTACCGGAACTGTAAAAGTTGATGCTATTGTTGCCGATGAAATCAAAAATAGGCATGTTTACCAAGTTCAATTCACTGACACAACATTAAGTAGATACACAAGTAGTGTAACTATTAAAGATGCCACAGAAAATAGAATTGTTTATAAAAGCGACGTATATGATCCTACATTTCTTGAGAGCAAAATATTTGAAGGGCTTAAATATAATTTAGAAAATGACTCTGTTGAAGTTGTTTATAAAGGATGGAAGATTGGAAACCCCAACTTTGACGTTAAAACTGGTTTACTCGTTTCTCCTAAAACTATTGAGTTACCAGAGGATTTTGAAGTTAGAGTTAAGTATCCAGGCGTAGATACTTCTTTTGCACCTCTTGCATTCCAAAGAGTTCCTGTGAACTTTGAAGTCTGGAGTACTACTTCAAACAAGAAGTTCGATTTCCTTTTTGATGAACCAATCTATCAAGATAGTGTTCTAAATACCGGTGATGAAATTGTTATAGCTATTGATGCACAAGGATTTAATTATAAAACTGGAATGCGATTAACATTTGGTGCTGATTCTACGCTTTTTACACCATCTGAAGGGGATATTTTTGAATTTCAAGTGAGCAAGCCTTTTAATGCTGATGATACTTATGAGTTCATTGCAGTTGCAGATTCAGTCGACAATGAAAAAGCAAAGGATGAATTAGCGGATATATATGTTGTTCCTGATCCGTACGTTTCTAATGCATCATGGGAAAAACCACTCTTCTATGCTTCAGGAAGGGGTGAAAGAAGAATCGATTTTGTAAATCTTCCTTCTAAATGTACAATTAGAGTGTACACAATGAGTGGCACTTTGGTAAAAACAATTTTACGTGATAGCTTCGATGATAATGGAGCCGAATCGTGGGATTTAACTTCGGAAGATGGATTAACAGTAGCTTTTGGTATGTACATCTATCATGTAGATGCATTTGAACTTGGCGAGAAAATAGGCAAGTTCGCTTTAATAAAATAAATTTTGAGTGGAATATAGGAGTTGTGGATGGTGAAGAATCTACTTCATTTAACATGTATTGTCTTTTTTACAATTTCATCAGTCGCCTTTGCACAAGCTGGCGAAGATGATTTTGCAAAACTAAATTATTCGCCGGATGTTACCAAAACTGGAACATCGGCAGCAAACTTTTTAGAAATAGGAATTGGTGCTACAGCAGAAGCTTTGGGTGGTGCATATTCATCGCTAGCTTCTAATGCAACGGCTCTTTATTGGAATCCAGCCGGAATTTCAAATAGTTCCAAAGTTGATATCACTATTAATCATTCGGAATGGCTCGCTGATACTCAATTCCAATTTTTCGGATTAGTTTTTCCTATTGGAAATGGAATTGCTTTGGGAGTGAGTTACACAGGATTGAACTATGGTGATAAACGTCCGGTAAGAACAATTGGGCAACCGGAAGGAACAGGAGAGTTTTACAGAGCGGCTGATATGGCATTGGCAGGTAGTTTTGCCATGAAAGTTACAGATCGTTTTTCGTTTGGAATTACTGGAAAATATATTTCCCAACAAATTTGGCACGAGTCGGCAACATCTTTTGCAATTGACGTTGGTGTGCTTTACAAAACGCAATTAGAAGGATTTAACATTGGGACGAGTATTTCAAATTTTGGTTCCGATTTGCAAATGGACGGACGTGATTTAGTTCGTGCGTATGATGCCGATTCTAAAAATTACTCTAACGATAAGCTGAATGTTAGTCTTAAAACAGATTCATTTCCGTTACCTTTAATTTTTAGATTTGGTCTCTCGTACCAATTTAATATTGGATACCGAAATTCGTTTACTTTTGCTTCTGATATGATTCATCCCAGTAATAACAACGTCTATTTGAATTCTGGGTTTGAATATAGTTTTAATAATCTAATCCAGTTAAGAGTTGGTTATCAATCTTTATTTGATGAAAATAGTGAAAAAGGTCTTACTGCTGGATTTGGGATAGTGAATCCTTTTGAAAATATTTTTGACTTTTCAATTAACTATGCCTACTCGGATTGGGGAAGACTTGGGTATGTACAGCGAATTACTCTTAATGCTGGATTTTAGAATTTAAAAAGATAGGGATATGGAAAACTTAAAAGAAAATTATGATATTTTAATTATTGGTGGTGGAATAAACGGTGCTGGTATAGCATTAGATGCAATACTCCGTGGATATTCAGTTTTAGTTCTAGAAAAAAATGATTTTGGAGGATTTACTACAAGTGGTTCTACTAAATTAATTCATGGTGGTTTACGCTATCTGGAATATTTGGAATTTTCACTTGTTAGAGAATCACTAAGAGAGAGAGAGATATTACTACAAAATGCACCTCATCTAGTTAAGCCCCTTCAAATTGATTTCCCACTATATAAACATAGCGAACGTGGGCCTTTGTTAATAAAAATGGGAATGATTTTATATGATATTCTATCATACGATAAGAGTATGCCAAATCATAAAGTTTTATTTGCTAAAGATGGAATAGGGCTTCCAAAGTCACTTAATTCACTACACAGAAAGGGATTAAAAGGGGTGGCAAGTTATTACGATTGTCAAATTAAGTATCCAGAAAGATTGTGTCTTGATACTATTCTTGCAGCTGAAAAAAATGGCGCCGATGTTTTAAACTACTCCAAATTTGAAAGTATGAAATTAGAAAGTGATAATTATTTAATTAAGTTTCAAGATACTATTAATAATTCTGAATATTCCACTAAGGCTAAATATATAGTTAATGCAGCAGGTCCCTTTGTTGATGAAGTGAATAAAGCTGTTTCAAATAAAATTCCAAGACTCATGGGGGGGACAAAAGGAAGCCACATTCTTATTCGAAGATTTGAGGATGGTCCTGAGAACGGGTTATATATTGAAGCAATGCAGGATGGAAGACCATTCTTCATTATTCCTTGGGATGACTATTATTTGGTTGGAACTACCGATATCTTTTATAAAAACACTTTGGATAGAATAACTGCATCTGAAGATGAAATAAATTATCTGCTAACGGAACTAAATCATTTTATAGATACGCAAACTTTTTCTCGAGAAGACATACTCTACACTTATTCTGGAATAAGACCTTTACCATTTGAACCAAATAAAAATGAGAAAAAAGTTACACGTAAACATATTATTCATGATCATGAAAAGGAAGGATTGAAAAATTACTTTTCAATCGTTGGTGGAAAACTTACCACTTTTAGAAGCTTAGCAGAAGACACTCTAGATTATATAGATGATAAAAATAATTCTCAAAATAAATGTAGAACCAAAGATTTTAAGTTTATTGAAGAGAAAAGTGGTGCGGTCATTTATGAGTTGTTAAGCGAAAAATATGATATTAGTAGAGAGACCATTTTAATGCTTAATCAATATTATGGTGATAAGTTTATTGATGTGTTAAAACTTACTGACGAAGATAAATCATTGAGTGAAAAAATTTCTAAAGAGCATTTAGACATTAAAGCACAAATTGTTTATGCAATTAAAAAGGAAAAGGCTAAAACCCTAAAAGATATAATCTTGAGAAGAACCACTTTGGGAACTCATGAAGACTTGGGCTATAATTCTGTCGAAATCATGGCAGAAATTGCGTCTAATATTTTAGATTGGGATGAGCGGCGTAAAGAGTTAGAGATTAGTAATCTTAAAGAATCAATTAATTATCATTTTAATTTGAATCAAAAATTTATTTATAACAAGAGAGAAGCAGATGCTATTACCTCATGCTAAAAATATGATTCCAAGATACTTTCAAATATTTCAGGATATCTATAATAAAATAGAAGAAGGTATTTACAGTAATGGTGATAAACTACCAAGCGAAACAGAACTTTGTGATTATTATAAAGTAAGTAGAGGAACTATTAGGGAAGCATTAAAATCGTTGATGCAACAAGGATTAATTGTTTCTGAGCGAGGACGTGGAACTTTTATTACTACTAATAAGATAGCTCAAGATGTAAATCAATTAATGGGCTTCACTGAAGTAATGAAAAAAAATGGTAAATCCGCTTCCGGAAGAATTGTAGAGATTAACATCAAGAAGCCTAACTCAGTAGTTAAAAAACATATGAAGTTAAAAGATGATGCAATGGTAGTTCGAATTATTCGTCTTCGCTATGGCAATGATATGCCAATGATAATAGAGAAGTCCTATTATTCACACGAAATATTTAAACCTCTTTTGGATTATGACTTGGAAAAGGAATCCATATATGATCTACTTTATCAACATACAACTTATAGACTCGGGAATGCTATCCAAGATATTGAAGCGGCAATTGCTACTCCAAATGAAAGTGAATTGCTAAATATTAATATTGGTGCCCCTCTATTACTAATGACGAGGCTAATTCTTCTAAAAGACGGAACACCATTTGAATATACCAAAGATTCTTATAGAGCCGATAAATTAAAATTTACTATTCAAACGAAAGCCTATGAAGAGAGTAGCAATCTTTTTGCACTACAATTAAATTATAATAAAATATAAATTTATTCTGAATAATTATTATATCAATGATTTACTTAAAAATAACAGGAGTATCTATGTCTAAAAGTTACAAAACATTAAGAGCAATTTTGACAATTATGTTTTTTGTCATGGCACCTCTTGCAATGCAAGCACAATGGGGTAAAGCACTCCATTACAAATGGTGGAATCACGACCGTGTTATTGTACCTCAAGCAGCACAATATTGGCCTTTTGTTGTTAACAAAGGAACAGTTGAAATGTGGTTTAAACCTGATTCAGTTCTACAAGCAGATACACACGATCCTGATTATACGTACCTTTTCTGCAAAAATATTTCGGGTAATAATGAAGGAGATATGGGAATATCTTGGGGTAGAGGAAAAGGTGTATTACAGAATTTCATTCAAGATGGTGTAGCAACAACGGATGTTGTTCCTGATATAACAGTCTGGGAAGATCGTTGGTACCATGTTGCTTTTGTTTGGGATGTTGATGATAGTATGAGAGTATTTATTGATGGTGTGCAACATGATGTAACCGCACCTTGTCCACCAGTTCATGGAGGTACCCAAGCAATAGCAATTGGATCAGGCTCAATAAATTTACTCGATACACGTTTTGAAACATTCCGAGGTACAATTGATGAAGTAAGAATATCGATGACTCCTAGATATACAGAAAATTTTTCTCCACAATCTTCTCCCCATCAGTCTGACCAATATACACTTGCACTATGGCATTTTGATGATGGTACTGGCTTGGTTGCCACAGATGCAACAGGAAATGGATTTGATGGTATCTTAGGTGATACACTTGTTGCTGGTAATAATGCTCCTGATTGGGTTGATGTAGAAAGAGATATGTTAATAGTAATTAATGAATATTTAGCAGACCCTGAAGCATCTGTAGAATTTGGTGATGCAAATGGTGACGGCGTTAGAGACGCACAAGAAGATGAATATGTTGAATTGTTAAATGTAAGTGGAAGAGACATTGATTTAACTGGTTGGAGATTAGGCGATGACGAAATAGTTAATTTTCAATTCCCAGATGGTTACATAATTAAGCCATATGAATTTGTCACATTATTTGGTGGCGGAGATGTATCAAATGTACCTGGTTATAGCTCTGATTTATTGGAAACAAGAGTCTTTGCTCCTGGTGATAGTGTTGGTAATGGTCTTGCAAATGGTGGTGACTACATTGTTATGTTGTCTCCAGATGGAAGTCATGATATGTATTTAGGTTATGGAAGTAAATTTGGGGGTGAAGGGCCAACTTTAGATGGGGATATTTCGGATGTTAATTGGATTTTTAGAACTGAGACTGCAGCTGCCTCAAGTAAAAACAACTCAGTTACTATGAACCCTGATGGAGTAATGGAAGGAGATGATTGGTACAATCAAATATTAACGGTAACTGATAGTGCTCGTTTTCATTCTGCTAATAGAACAGTTGATGGGAATGAAGCAATTGATTTTAGCTTAGATGTAACTATTGAAGGTGCTGGAGAAGCGCTTCAAGATACAACTATGGATGCATATCCAGTTGGAACAACAGTGAACTTTACAGCAGTACCAGCGGATGGTTGGGTATTAGATGGATGGTTCATTGATGGGGATAAGAGTGTTGGAAATCCATACGGAATCTTGATTAATAATAATGTTGAACTCACTGTGAAATTTATTGAGCAGTTTCAAGTAACTCCAAAATTGATTTACAATGAAATATTAGCAGATCCTGCAGGTGACCCGATCAATGGTGACGCAAACGGTGATGGAGTACGAGAGTCTAGCGGTGATGAATTTGTAGAATTAGTAAATATTTCGGATGAGCCTTTTGATTTAACTGGTTATAAACTTGGTGATGATGAAGATTTAAGTTTTACTTTTCCTGATGGATATATCGTAGAACCTAAAAGCTTTGTCGTTATTTTTGGTGGTGGCGATATTTCTAATGTTCCCGGATACGATTCGGATTTATTATTGACTAGAGTATTTATTTCTGATAGTATTGGAGTTGGTAATGGACTCGCAAATGGTGGTGATTTTGCATTGTTAATTTCTCCAGACGGATCTTATGATATGTATATGGGTTATGGCAGTAAAAATAATATTGGAGGCCCAACTTCTTCTGTTGTTGATGGAATTGACTTTGAGTTAAGAGTTGAAACATCCCAGGCAGGGAATGCTAATAACTCATTAACAAGAAATCCTGATGGTGATATTAGTGTTGGAGACCCTTTTGTTGAAATGATTTCAATTATTGATTCAGTTAGCTGGACTCCTGGACAAACAATTGATGGAAAAGATGATTTAGTTGTTTCTGTTGATGAATTTAATTCTCAACTCCCTACTGAGTTTAATCTTTATAATAACTATCCAAATCCTTTTAATCCTTCAACAGTTATAAAAGTAGCTATCCCAGTTACTCAGCATGTTAGTTTAAGAGTCTATAATATTCATGGAGAATTGGTATCTACTATTGTGAATAATAATTTGACTGCTGGGTACCATCAGTTTACATGGAATGGAATAAGCAATAATGGTAGTAAAGTTTCATCTGGAATTTATTTCTACCAAGTAGTTAGTAACGGATTTAATCAGGCTAAAAAAATGATGTTATTAAAATAAGATATATTATTTCAGCAGGTCTCAATTAGGCCTGCTGATTTCAAAAACATGTTAAAGCAAAATGGATAAAAAATGTTCTACAATAGTATTATTCTCTTATTGTTTCTCAGCACCAGTATTTATGCACAATCAAATTCGCTTTTATTTCGGTTCAATGCTAATCACGATTTTTCCCAAAACATATCTTCATCAATAACAGCTAATAACATTTCATTTGAACAATATATTGATTCTGATGAAGCAACATCTCGCAATACTAATGGCTGGGGATATTATGCTCCAATCTATTCAATTTTTGATAGTGCCAATTCATTTATTGAAAGCACAGAAAAAGTAAGAGTCTCTTTTGCCGGAGATCACAAATTATCTGGAGAAGTATGGTTTAAAACTATTTCTAAAAATGGCTCTCTGTTTTCGTGGAATGATTCAACTCAAAAACACGGAATTGATTTATATTTGTCTGAAAGTAAATTAAAACTTGAAAGAAGATTTTATGATACAACTGTTGTTTTAACGTCAAATAAGAATATTGAATTAAATGAGTGGAATCATATTCTTTGGACACTAAATGTTCTTGGGGAAGTTGTAACATTGGAATTTTATATTAATAGTAATCTTGATATATCACAGACATTTACTCTAGATTCAGATGTTGGATTTGCAATTGTCAATTCACAAGTGATGGTAGGTAGATCGATATATAAACTAGAATTACAAAATTTTAATGGAGTATTATCAGCCATAAACTTTAAAAGTTATATTCCTCAAGTAGAATATTTGAATACAAATGTTCCATTTGATGGTTCAGAGTATTTTGGAATTCCGACTTATCATAATTACAATATTGGAACAATAAACCAAGAAGTTGATCAGATTATTTCACACAGTGATACTCAAATTATGGAAAGTGCATTTGTACCCTATATGGATGATGACTTTATTCCACAAGGTCTGACTAATTCATATGAAGACAAGGAAAATTATTATTCTTCCCCTATGCTTTATAGTTCTTTGTATAACAAAACTGTGGACGGATTAACTAGAAGAAAAAGATCAATTATTGTAGAGTTAGACCCAAGTAATAATTATAAAATCAGAAGGTGTTTTCAACTTGGCAGTGAACTTAAATATGGGCATAATGGTGGTTTAGCGTTTTTTAATAATAAAGTTTATGTTGCTTCAAGTAGTAAGATTGAAATTTATAATATTCCAGAATATGATTCAGCAATTACAAATAGTAAATATGTAAACTTAACAACTAGTAATAATATATACGGAGTTGCCTCTATAGCTTCTTATGTCACCTATTTTAATGATTCAATTTGGGTCGGCGATTATGTAACAAGTGGAAATGGCTATTTAAAAGGATATCCATTAAATGAAGATGGCTCTGTAAATAACACTGTATCACCTAAAAAATATATGATCCCCCATAAAACTCAAGGAGCAACTTGGATAAATGTTGAGGGCATAAATTATTTGATGATTAGCCTGAGTTCAGGCGATGGGCAGTCTAGTATATATCGAGTTCCACTTTCAGAACTTAGCTCAACTCATGTTCCAATACCAGACAGAATATTTAAATTTCCAGCAGGGGGAGAAGATCTAACTTTTGATGAGGATAATAATTTATACACACAATCAGAATCTGGATCAAAATATTTTCAAAAAAGAAGTTCATCTCCTTGGTCTACATTTTATCCATTTATCTTTAAGATAAGTCATGAAACATTATTTGGAGATATCGTTTCGGTTGAAGATGATTTGGGTAGAAGTAATATTGAATCAAAACCTAAAGTATTATTAACCTCATATCCAAATCCAACAAATAGTATGGTAAATATAGAGTTTAATATTAAAAGCAATACAAAATCAGAACTACGAATTGTTAATCTACTCGGCGAAACACTAAAAATTTGGAAATCAATTGCTAGTAGAAGTGGCAAACAACACTATAGTTGGGATGCAAATGGTGTAGCTTCTGGTATATACTTGTTACAATTAATTTCGGGAAATGAAATCTACTCCCATAAAGTATTAATTTTAAAATAGTGAAATTATTATAATAGAATACAATGATTAGAAAAATTAATAACATCATTATTCCAAGTATTTTTGCTTTATTACTTCTAAGTAGTTGTACTAATAACAATGATAAATTTATTCTTCAGATTGAAGAATTTAAATTGTCAAAAGAGAGTTTTAAGGCAAGCTATAACGTTGCACCATTTATCTTGAAATTTGGTAATGAACCAGCAGTCTCATATTTAAATGCAATAAAAAATGAATATCTAATATCTCAATATCTAACTTCTCAAGGGTTTGGTAAGGACTCTTCTTTAAGTAAAACATTACGATTATTCCGGCAGGAATTGATAGTTGAAAAAATGTTTAAAGAAGAGATTGATAATAAAATTGTAATTACCAATGAAGAGATTAGATCTGAAATATTAAAAGGAAAGCGTCAAGTAAAAGTAAAGTATATTTATTCAAAAGATTTCAATGAGGCAGTTGAGCTTAGAAAAGAGCTTAGTCGTGGTCTTAGTTTTGATGAGTTACAAGAAAAGAAGTTACTTAAACTAGGGTTATCAACTGATGCTGGTGAAACAGGTTTTATTAATTATGGAGAAGTTGACAAAGAAATTAACGACATAATATTCAATCTAACTCCAAATAAATTATCAGAAGTAGTGAAAACCAACACTGGATATTTTATACTTAAGATCGTTGATATTCGAACTACTATCTTATCAGAATCTGATATTCTAAAACTTTCCCCTACATATAAAAAGACTCTATATAATAAAAAAATGTATTCTGAGTCAAAAGCTTATCTCAAAGAATTTCTTGATCCAATGGGTATTGTCGTTAATGGAAAAACATTTCAAAAATTAGTTAATGTTACTTATCCTATTTATAGGAATAATAGTAAATCTAATGACATAGATCTTCAACAAAATCAAGAGTTCTTTAAAGTAAAAAATTACAAACTCAGTAAAGAATTATTAGATGAGAAATTAGTTGCTTATAATGGGGGCTTCTTAACGGTTGCAGATATCCTTTATCATCTTTCTTATTACCCAGTTAGCTTTCCAACAACTTCAATTAATGATTTTGCGAATAGTCTAAAGAATAAAATTGGTCTTCGTTTAAGAGATGTTTTTATGGAAAGGGAAGGGCTTAGACTTGGTTACGAAAATGACAAACTAATTAAAGAAGAAATAGCCCTGTGGAAAAATCAAATAATTATGTATAGATATTTGCAACGTCTATCGGACGAAACTATTATAGATACAGCAGATGTAAAAAAAATATACGAAAAAGATGTTCAAAGCAATGTACCATTTAGTGAAGTTCAGCATAAAATTTCAAGTAGTTACAAAGACTATTTGATTTATAAAAAGATTCAATCCCAAATATTACTGGAAAAAGAAAGACATGAAATATTTATTAATCTTGAAGTATTAAAAGAAATTCACCTCCCCAAATATGAAAATATATTAGGTGTTGATTTGTTCTCTTATAAAATGGGTTTACCTTATTCCCGATTAGCTTTTGCAGTTCCTAATAGAATATGGGCAGCAGAAAATGTTTGGAATTCAATTTTAAATATAAAATAATCTTAGAGGTTAATATGAAACGAATAGCAGTTTTAGCTTTAATTACATTATTTGCAATTACAGCTTGTTCAAAAGAGGAAAGAAATGTGGTTTCCAAAAAGAAAAATGTTGTGGTTGTAGCTCATCGTGGTGCTTCTGGCTATGCACCTGAAAACACTTTGTCGTCAATGAAAAAAGCTATTGAAATGAATGCTGAAATGAGCGAGTTAGATGTTCAGGAAACTGTTGATGGTGAAATTATACTTCTTCACGATGGTTCACTTAAAAGAACAGGTGGAGTTGAGAAAAATATTTGGGAAACAAAATATGCTGACTTGAAAGGTATTGATGTTGGTTCTTGGTTTTCTGAAGAATATAAAGACGAGCCAGTGCCTACATTACTAGAGGTAATAGAATTAGTTAAAGGAAAGATGAAAATAAACATTGAACTTAAAACTAATAAACATGAGAAAATGTTAGCGGAACGAACTCTTGAAATTATTGAAGCAAATAATTTTTTAGACCAAGTTGTTTTTACATCTTTCAAATTTGCTGAGGTTGATAAAATTCGTGAATTAAATAAACAAGCTAAGGTTGGCTATATATTTGGCAAACTTCCCATAGATGTTGATGTATTTACTGCCGACGTAGATATTCTTAGCACAAAATATAAAATTGTTGATGCCGAATTTATGAAAAAAGCAAAAGCAAATGGTAAAGAAGTAGCAGTTTGGACTGTAAATAAACCAGAAGATATGAAAAGAATGATTGAACTAGGTGTTGATGCTATTATTACAAACTATCCAGATGTTTTAAATAATGTTTTAGCTAAAGTGAAATAATGATTTGTCTATCTCAAAATATAATTAAAACTATTTTATTACTTATTATAGTTTTAAGTTCCTCTCTATTGGCGCAGCATACTCCGTATTGGAATCATAAAGCAAGTATGTTTTCTATTTTACCAAATCAACTAAACGAAATAATATTTTTGGGTGATAGTATAACTGACCGGTGTGAGTGGTTTGAATTGTTTTCGAATCCAGCAATAAGAAACCGCGGACTTAGTGGTGATAAGACATCTGGTGTACTGGATAGGTTAACTGAAGTTACAGAATCAAAACCAGATAAAATATTTATTATGATTGGGGTAAATGATTTGCGGCACGATATTCAAATAGATACAATAACTACAAACTATAGAAAAATAGTAAAAAGAATTTTATCCGAATCTCCAAAGACAAAAGTATATCTTCAAAGCTGTTTACCTGTGAATAATAAAATTGGTACTCCGAAGACTGAAAATTTGCGAATAGATAATTTAAATGATAAAATTAAAACTCTCTCTGAAGAATACAATGTACCCTACATTGATATAAATTCTCACATGCTTAATGCTAAACAGCGTCTGGATGCAAAATATTCGGAAGATGGTTTACATATAAATGGAGCGGGATATTTGGTGTGGAAATCAATAATAGAAGAATATGTTAATAACTAATAATAGAATAGTTAAATATTGTGCGTTCTTTTTAAGTCTTATTTTAAGTGCATCTTTCAGCTTTGCTCAATCCTTTGAATTAGTAAATACTATAGAAGTTTCTGGTAGACAAGGTGTTGCAGTCGATAACAATTACTATTACGTAAGTGGTAGCAAAGCTTTATTCAAACATTCAAAAGATGGCAAACTTGTTGCCGTAAATAACACTCCGTTTGATAACTTATTATTAAAGGCAAATCACCTTGGTGATATTGATTATTACAATGGTGAACTATTCGCAGGCGCAGAATATTTTGATGATGGAAGTGCTTTCAATATTCAGATCGTTATTTATGATGCTGAAACTTTGAAGTTTAAAAGATTCTTTAAATGGGATGAAGAATCTGGACAGAAGGAAGTTTGTGGAATTACTGTTGACACTAAGAATACAATTGTTTGGATGGCAGACTGGATTAATGGATCGTATCTCTATAAGTATGATCTTGTGACTGGTAAATATCTTGGCAAATTGCACATTTATCCAGTTCCTGAAAAGCAACAAGGAGTTAAAGTTTTTAGAAATAATCTATATCTAACTGCCGATGATGGTGATGCTGAATTTGATGAACCCGACCATCTATATTCTATTCCATTATTACTTAATGAATCTACTGCTAAAGTAGCATTGGTGAAGACTTTTAAGGATGTAAAACTTAATGGTGAAATAGAAGGATTGACTTTCGATGAAAAGAACGAAAATCTTATAGTCCATTTTAAAAGAGGTACACGAGTTGTAAATGGAATGCCAATAGGATTCTATCCTGGTTATTCAAAAGAAATTCATGAATTATATATTTATAAAATTAATAATAAAGGTGAAAAATGAAAAACAAGATCCCAATTAAAATTACAATTCTCTTCCTATTAATAATTTTTGGATTTTCTGCTTGCCAAAATAATAGCACAGAAAAAACATTTGAGCCTATCGTTGGTTTTAGTGATGAAGCTAATTTACAGTTAAAAGAATTTCTGTTAAAAACTAAAAATGAAACGGGTAGAAAAATTGCTGTATTCGATGGCGATGGTACTGTGCTTGGTCAAACTCCACATTACCTTGCTGATGAAGCAATGTATAGCTATGCAGTTGAACACCCAGATCAAAAGCAAGAAATATTTCAAGAGATGGTTAAGCAATCAAATGTTTCGTTACCATATGTACAAAATAGAGTTAAATATATTTCTGGAATGACTTTGCAGGATTATAGAAACCTGGGAGAAAAGTATTTTAATAAATATTATTCAAATAAAATATACTTACCTATGAAAGATATGATTTCCACTCTTAAACAAAATGGTTTCGAAATATGGATAATCACTGCCTCACCAGAAGGGATGTATCAACAATTTTTAAGTAAAGCACTCGAAATTCCAATCACTCACATTGTAGGAATTAAATCAGTTATAAAAGATGGAATAATTACAGATGAAATAATTGAACCTGTTCCACAAGATCACGGAAAAAAATGGGCTATAGAATCTTTTGTTCAAGATGTTCCATTACTTGTTGCGGGTAACAGTCGCGGGGATAAAGAGATGATTGAATTTAGTAAGGGATTGAAGATGATTATTAATCCAGATGAACACATTGCACCAGATCAAAAAGAAAGTATTGCTGATTATGCCAAAAAGAACGATTGGCTTATTGTAAAAATAAATGATGTTCCAGCTGAAGACTTTCCTTCAATATCATCCGAAAAATTTGGTGTTAGGATGAACAAAACTCATAAAGTTGAAAAATAATTTTTAAAAGGAAATCTAATGCTATCAAAGTTTATCAATTGGTTCAAACCAGACCCCGCAATTGAACAAGTTCCAAAAGAAAAAATTGGAAAATTATATAAAGTTAACCGTTGGCGAGTTCTAGAATCTACCTTTATGGGATACGCGATGTTTTACCTTGTGAGAAATAACCTTGCAACCGTAGCTAAAGACATAGAAGGCACACTTGGGTACGATTATAATATGATCGGAAATATACTTGCTCTCTCTGCCATTGCGTACGGACTTGGGAAGTTTCTAAACGGCTCACTTTCTGATAGAAGTAATCCACGTAAGTTTATGGCTTTTGGACTTCTCTTAACTGGGTTATTAAATTTTGCTTTTGGAAGTGTGCAAAGTTATGGCATACATATGTTTTTGTGGACATTAAATGGATTTGTGCAGGGTATGGGGTGGCCTCCGTGTGGAAGGTCTATAGGACACTGGTTTAGTATTAAAGAACGAGGAACTGTTTTTGCTATTTGGAATGTTGCTCATAATATTGGTGGTGGTATTGCTGGAATTCTTGCAGCATATGCTACAATATATTTTGGTGGATGGCAAGCCGCTTTCTATGTGCCAGGTGCAATTGCTTTAATTGGGTCGTTTTACCTATTCAAACGGTTACGGGATACTCCACAGTCTATTGGTCTACCTCCAATTGAGGAATATTCAAATACTTATAACAAAGGTGAAAATAATAAAAGTAGTAGAGAAAAGGAATTAACAACTAAAGAATTATTTTTTACACATATTTTTAAAAATAAATATTTATGGCTTTTCGCAATTGCAAATCTATTTGTCTATATAGTTCGCTATAGTATGTTGGATTGGGGTCCAACATATCTACGTGAAATAAAAGGCGCTTCTTTAGAAGGTGGGGGGATTGCAATTCTAATATTAGAGTTTGGAGGAATTCCATCGACCCTTTTGATGGGCTGGCTTTCCGATAAAGTTGGTGGAAGAAGAGGAATGGTTTCTTTTTTATGTATGATTCCAATATTTTTTGCATTCCTTGTAATTTACCTCAACCCACCAGGTAATCTTTGGATTGATATGACAATGCTTGCAATAGTTGGATTCTTTGTTTATCCACCAGTAATGCTTCTCGGTGTTGCTGCATTAGATTTAACATCAAAAAAAGCAGTTGGAACTGCAGCCGGTTTTGTTGGGTTGTTTGGATACATTGGTCGTACAATACAAGCCAAAGGGTTTGGCTGGATGGCAGAATATTATGGAGAGTTATATGGAAAAGCAGCAAGCTGGGATATAATAATTCTATCAATTTTAGCTAGTACAGTTATTGCAATAATATTATTGGCATTTACTTGGAAAATAAAACCTAAGACATAATGAAAAAACAGAAATCAATTAAAATATGGTTTGTCATAATTTCAATATTGTTTTTCTTCCTTGAAATAAATGCTCAGGAAAATAAGATGATTTTTGAAGAAAACTTTGAAAATAATGTTTTATCAGAATGGGAAGTGATAAATGAAGTTGATGGAGAAGCAGATTGGTTTTTAGATGAAGGTTATCTAGTTCAGACCAGTAATATTGGTGAAGGTCAACAGCGTGGAACTAATATAATTAAGAAAAACGTGCTTCTTGATAATTTTACTCTACGTTCTTATATATACTCTACGGACGATGACTATATTGGGATTGTATTCCGTTATACTGATTCAGACAATTATTACAAATTTGTTTTATCGAGTCAGCGAAGTATAATTTACTTGCAAAGAAGAATAAATGGCACAACAAAAATAATAGATAAATATACTGATTCAGAATGGCCATTTGTTGGCTTTGAAGTAACAATTATGGCTTATAATGATAGCCTAAAAGTTTATTTAAACGATAAACTTTATCTGGAAGCAACAGATAATAATTTAACAAGTGGTTCATTTGGGTTTTCAAGTTGTTACAACAATGGAAATTTTTTCGACTGGGTGAAGATATATGAAACTTTCAAAATACCAGAAGTTAATAATGATATTTCTATTAATCGTGGCCCATATATACAAAATCTTTCAGATTCGTCGGTTGCAATTCTTTGGGGAACAAATAAAAATTCACTTAGCTTACTGGAAATAGGGCTTGATAGTTCTAACTATCAAATAATTGATGAAAATCTTTCAACAAATAATCATAAAATAGAAGTATCAAATTTATTAGATGAAACTAAATATTATTATAGAGTCAAGTCTGGTAGAATTTATAGCCAATGGCACTCATTTACTTCTTTTTCCAAAAATCCAGATTCTTTCAGTTTTTTAGTATATGGAGATTCCCAAAATAATTTTGTTCGCCATCGTGAAATAATTAGTCACTTCGATGAACATAGTTTTGATTTTATAGCCCACTTAGGAGATATTGTTCAAAGAGGAGCACGTAATGATTGGAATGTGGAATTATTTGACCCATTAGAAAAGTATATGGCTGAGAAACCTATATTTGTATCAATCGGTAATCATCAACTAGATTCTGAGAATTTTTATAAATATTTTCAAATGCCCAATTCAGAGCATGAAAATTACTTCACCTTTTCCCACGGGAATTCATTTTTTGTTTTTTTTGATAATAGAAGTGCAGCATTCCCTGAGGCAGACTATTATCCAAGTATAAAGATTAATTCACCTCAATATATATGGTTGGAAGAACAACTCAGTTCTCAAGAAGCTACAGAAGCTGATTGGATTTTTGTTTTCAGTCATGTACCAACTTATCACAATAGATCCCTTAGTAAGTATTTAGATTGTGAAGAGTATTTAGCCCCACTATTTGAAAAGTATGGAGTTGATTTTAATTTTTCTGGACACTTACACGGGTATGAAAGAGGATTTGTAAATAATGTAAATTATGTTACAGCTGCTGGTGGTGGTGGCATAGGTCCCGTAAAAGACGATGGATTTACAGATCCTATAAATCCATTAACAAATTATCCTTTTAGAGAAATATATAATTTTTGTAAAGTGGAAGTAAATAGTTCAGAACTTATTTTTTCAGCTTATGATATTTCTGGTAAGAAAATAGATAGTAAAACTATTATAACCACTTCAGTTGAAATGGATAGAAACAATAGCAGCAATTCGTATACTTATAATTTAAGTAATGCTTATCCAAATCCTTTTAACCCAACAACAGTAATAAATTTTAGTTTAGCAGAACCAGGTAATGTTACACTTTCTGTTTATGATACACTTGGTCAGGAAGTTGCTCAGTTAGTAAATAAATATCAAGAAGCCGGAAATTTTAATATAACATTTAATGCTTCTAATTTATCAAGTGGGGTTTATTTTATTAGTATTAAAGCAATTGGATCAAGTTCTAAGAATAGTTTTACGCAAGTTAAGAAAGCATTACTCTTGAAATAAAATATATAATAGTTGATGAAAGTCGATAACTCACATTAGGCTGTTTAAGTGGTTGTCCCTATTGAAAACCACGTCTGCACAAGTTCAAGCCGTACTCTTCAATAATCACAATAAAATTAAGTAAAATAAAGTTTTAAAAATGGTGGGCATTTTTTGGACATCGATTTTTAAAAAGATACGTATACAGCCTAAAAACGAATTATATTTAGATAAGCGAAGAATCCCTCACTCTCCGCCATACTATTTTAAAAGCCCGTTTACAGCATGAAAGAGCCGTTTTCGGGCTTTTTGGTTTTTAAACTACCGCTGTAGACGCTGTAAACGGACCTATCTGACGTTGTCCCTATCCAAAACCTCGTCCGTGCTGAATATCAACAAGAATCTCAAGTTAGTTTTCTATGCGGATGAGCAGATGAATAGGGACAACATGATAAACTAGAAGAAAAATGGGGAAAGAGTTATCCTTATCCTATCAAATCATGGAGACAAAACTGGAATAACTTAGCGGTGTATTTCAAATATCCAGAGCAAATTAGAATAGTAATTTACACTACAAATGCAGTAGAAAACTTACATTGACAATTTAGAAAGGTCACAAAAACAGAGCCCTTTTTCCGAATGATGATGCATTAACAAAAATGCTTTATCTTGCTTATAGAGATATATCAAAAAAATGGACTATGTCAATTAGAGATTGGACTTTCATTATTTCTCAATTTTCCATTATATTTGAAGAACGGCTAAAGCCATTCATCAAATAAGCATTATACCATTTACACAAAAAATGTTACAGTGTCAGTGAATTTCTGTGCCATCATCTAATAATACTTTTATCCTTTTTGTGAGTAGAGTTGTGTTGTTAGTGATATTAAAATAATTGTAATTAAATGCTTTTTCATTTTAGTTTTGTCTCGTTTATCTTAATAATATCATTTTTATTGTTTTGCTATAACTACCGCTTTCCATTCGCGTTATATAAATGCCACTTGCTAAACTTCCTTCTGTCATAAAGTGTACCGTATATTCTCCGGCTTCTTTATTTTCATTTACCAGCATTGCTACTTCTTCTCCTAGAATTGAATATACTCTCAATATTACTTTCCCGGATTTGGGTATAGAATAATTTATTTCTGTACTCGGATTAAAAGGATTTGGATGATTTTGTTGTATATCATATTTAGTTGGTGTTCCTAGTTCTACAATTATTGTTTCACTATATTCAAAGCTACCATCAGTATCCAATTGTTTTAATCGATATTCTAATTCACCAGTGGGGCTCTCATTATCAATAAAGTCATAACTTTTAGGACTGTTACTATTTCCATGTCCAGATATAAAACCAATAGTTTCCCATTCTGAATGCTGACTGCTGATAGCTGAAAGCTTTCTCTCAATTCCAAACCCATAATTATTAATTTCAGTGGCGGTTTCCCAATTGAGATGAACTTGATTGTCTTTCAAATGAGCAGTGAATGAAGATAACTCAACAGGCAGCAGTGATTGTGAATTTTTTAAATTATTTATTTCGGTTGATGTTAAAACATCATCATAAATATAAAAATCATCAATAACTCCATCAGCGAATTGTTGCGCAGTCGCATAACGACCAATGAATAAATTTGTGCCATTAGTTGCCGCGGGTGTCCATGTTGTATTACCAAATCCAGTAACACTTCCATTTATGTAAATTGCTGCAGAATTACCACCGTTAATATCTGAATTTGATCCAGATGCATCCCAAACAGCAGCTATGTGTACCAGATCGCCAGCCGACCAGCTTGTTGATGATAAATCATCTATTGCTTGTGTATTCCATCCCCTTAAATGGAGACGTATATTGTTATTTGAGCCGTCGTTTTCATACTTCATTGCCAAATAACCAGTACTACCACCAGTATTAATACAAAAGAAAAAAGAAGGATCGCCTGCACCAGTCGCATAATTTGGTTTATACCAAAATGCGATAGTTCCTTTACTTTGATTTAGTTTACCAGATTCTGTTCCTGTCGATGCTCCAACATTAAAAGTTACAAATTCATTAATAGCATCTGCAAGAAAACCACTACTATACTTTGCAGCTACAAAAGTCCCATTATATGAAAGGCTTGCAGGACCAGTAGAAGGAGAAGTGATTGATGCTTCATCATTAAGTGTTGTATATAGCACCAGGTTTTGAGCACGTGTAAGTATGGAAAAGAGGAATATTATAAGTATTGCACTAGAATATTTTCTTTTCATTTTAAAATCCTTTCGTATTAAATTTCACTCTTTTTACAAAGTATTTATCTGCCCCAGATTATTACTTATTTAATGTAAGCATAAAAGGACACTATGTCAAATTATTCTTTCGTGAGTTTAATTTGCCGAAGGATTAGTAAATATAACAGTAGTAAATTCCAATGGTTGACTTGCTGTGACTATCCAAAACTTCATCTGCATATGATTTCACTCATTATCTTTACATAATTTTAATAAACTTGTTATTTTGTTTAGAATGGTTCGGTAGATTTATATTAATCTGATAGGAAATTATCAATTATTGCGATTATTCTTAAAAGCAGATCTAGTAATACACTAGCCTAAAATGGACTGACTTGAAAATTTAGTTTGTCTTTTCTATAACTTAAACAGCTTCTCTGAAATAAATATTATGTAGACCATTTAGAATAGGAATATTAGCTATTTTTCCAATTGATTCTATTGGTCTCCTTTTCGGAGTATCTTTATCCAACCCCAAATGTGTTCGAAATTTATTGTAGTAATAAAAATATTCTTTAAGAATTTCTCTGAGATGGGCTTCGTTGAAAACTATGAAGTGATCAAGGCATTCTCTTCTAATCGTCCCAATCACTCTTTCAACATATCCGTTTTGCCAAGGAGATCTATAAGCAGTAATAATTTCTTTAATACCAATATCAGAAATTTTCTTCTCAAAATACTTTCCGAAATTGTAGTTGAGTTCTTGATTTGAATAGGTTGAGAAGAAAGGTGAAGAGTGATTTAATCATATTTGATAATAGTTTGTTTAGAATGAAGTAAAATTATGAAATCTCATTGTAGTAAAAAGTATAATTCGTTAGTTTTTTATTCGGATGAGCAAATGAACATGCACACCAGTATTACTGGCTACGGGTCGGTATTTGGTGTAAGAAAAGAGGGAACCCGGAACTTAATAGAGCTTGAAGAATTTTACGAATAGAATAAATCTCTGAGAATGGATAGTTACTTAATTTTAAAAACAATAATTGTAATTCTGACGATGAGTCATTCAGATTATATTGTGTCGGAATTAAAAAGAAATTCTGAGGATGGTTTACAGAAAGCAACCTAAAAAAAACAAATATGACATTACATCGCATTTTTTATTATATTTCCCCTAACTAAAAGTGATTCATCCAAAAGTCCTATTCATTCGTGTAATATTCCCAAATCTTTCACTTGTATCAGAAATGTATCTTTTAAAGCACAGAAATAAGCAAAAAAACGGTATTTAATTATTGGCGGGTTTATGAAACCTTCTTAAAGTATAATGGGATAGAAATTTTAACATGGTGTAAACAAAACAAAGCATAAAAAGGAGAAAGCATAATGAAACATTTATTACATATTTTTACAGTAGTTCTTTGTTTATTCTTAAGCTCGAATTTAGTTGCTCAGCCTAAAAATATTTCAGGTGATCTAAATAACTTTGATCGCGAAACAAGCTTCTATAATACCGGAAACAATAGCACCAGTTTAACAGAATTCCCCCAAAACGAATACAATGAAGTGCTTAATAAGGCGACTGAATCAACAACACCTCCCGACAGCATAATTGCTAATCTTGGAAACGGTAAATCTGAAAAACACACTTACACATATGACACTAACGGATCACTAATTGAAGATTTTATACGATTTAGGACTAATATTATTAGTGATAGCGTTTACCGGAAAACTTTTGAATATGATGTAAACCGTAATCAAACATTAGAACTTACACAAGCGGGATGGTCATTCGGGTGGGAGGATATGGAGAAAATAGAATCTGAGTATAATGAAAATGGTGATTTGACTATGAGGCTCTGGCAAAAATGGGACCATGATAATAGTTGGATTAACTCTAGGCGTAATAGTGATGCATATAACACTGAAGGAAAAAGGACAGTTAGCTTAACAGAAGTTTGGGACGGAACTAAATGGGTACCAAGTGCACGTTATACTAATGAATATGACGTAAATGGAAACAGAATAAATGATATAATTGAATTTGAAAATGGAGGAATTCTTGAGAATTGGAGAAAGTCGGGGTATACATATGACTCCAATAACAATATAATTACCTCGTCAAATTTTTGGTGGGATAACGGAGCCTGGTTTGAATCATATAAATATATATATGAATATGATTCAGAGAATCGAATATTATCTAGCACTTATCTATCAACTTCAGGCAGTGATTCTTTGGAAGCTAAGACTCTTACAATGTATGATTACACTATGGAATTAAGAGAGCTTTCTGTTACATCAGATTATGTGAATAATAGATTAGTTTTTAATACAAGGAGGAGTACAGACCTTAATACAAACGGAGATAGAATTTATATTTTTAGTGAAAAATTTAATGTTGATAGTTTGAGGTGGGAGAATCAATCACGAGCAAATTTTAATTACAGTAATGATGGAATACAAACAAGCTATCTGTTTGAAGTCTGGGTAGATTCCACGTGGGTCAACGCTCAAAGATTACTTTCGGATATTGACTTAAATGGTAATAACACATATCAATCAATGCAGTATTGGGATAATGGCGTATGGGTTCCAAGTTTTTCATCACGAACAATTGTAATTTCAGATAAATTATCATTTTGGTTTTTGGCTGAAGAGGTTTTTGCGTATTACGGAAACCCGGCAACAGCTATTAATGGGTTATATGAGCATCCGACAAAATTCAGCATTGAACAAAATTATCCAAATCCATTTAATCCTACAACGAGAATTAAGTATCAAGTAGTAAGTAGCCAGAATGTTTTAATTAAAGTGTTTGACGCATTGGGCAATGAAATTACAACTTTAGTAAATGAACAAAAGCTGTCCGGAGTTCATGAGGTTGAATTTAATGCAGCTGGTTTATCTTCCGGAATTTATTTTTATAGCGTTCAAACTAAAGGTTTTTTTGAAACGAAAAAAATGATGTTAATTAAATAGGAGTTTTCATTAATAGTTATCAAAGAATAATGTAATAAATTTTTATTTTGAAGAGTACTAGGCTTTCCAGAAAGATCTGCAAAGGAGTAAATAAGTGAACGAAAATATAAAAACAATGAAACTGTATAATCAGCCTGAAAGAATTTTCAATGAGATTGGTATTGGTGGTTTAAAAAAGGAAAGTTCGCTTAAAATTGAAGATGTTTCCAAACTTGATCAATACCACTATTTAGGTACCGAATCAGTTGATGAAGCTATTCGTCTTCTTAAGATAGATGCGAATAGCAGAGTCTTCGACCTTGGCTCTGGAATTGGTGGACCTGCAAGATATATAGCGAAAAAAACCGGGTCATTTGTAACTGCACTTGAACTGCAACCAGACTTAAACCAGACGGCAGAACTTTTAACAAAGCAATGTGGACTTTCCGAATTAGTTGAACATCTGTGCGGAAATATTCTTGAGTTTTCTGGACGTGTAAACCAATACGATGTTTTAGTCAGCTGGCTTGCCTTTCTTCATATTCCGAATCGTTCAACGCTTCTAAAAAAATCTAATTCTCTTTTGAAATCTAATGGACAAATGTTTGTAGAGGATTTCTATAAACGAAGTGAGTTTACTGAAAAGGAGCTTGATATTTTATCTAATGATGTTTATTGTAACTATCTCCCGACACTCGATGAATACAAAGAGCAACTGTCAGAGAATGGATTTGGTAAAATTGAACTCGTTGATATGACTACTAACTGGAAAGAATTTGTAAATGACCGTTTCAAAAAATTTATTGAAAATCGTGAACGCCAAATTACCGTGAATGGTATTGAAGTAGTGGAAGGCTTAGAAGATTTTTACAGTAAAATGGTTAAACTATTTGATGGTGGAAATTTAGGCGGGGTGAGAATTGTTGCACAAAAAAATAATTATTGAGTGTGAGAAATAGAATTAAGAAAAACAAAGTAACTAGAATCAAACAGCCATTGGTGGATTTTGTAAAAAAGGCTCAAAAAAGAGTGGGTAGCTGTCCCTGTCCAAAACCTCATCCGTGTTGAATATCAACAAAAATCTCTACTTAGTTTTAATATAGTTGCTCCTCAATGAAGAATGTTCAGTCTAATTTGGATGGAAATTGCCTCATTTATTTCGATTATTCAGCCCAATGAACTTGTGGGTAAGTTTATATTTATCTCATATGTTTCATCCCGTTTTCAATATCAACTACAGTTCTTTCAAATACTTCTTCGAATGTACCCATGCCGTCAATTTTTTTAAAATCATGCAGCTGTTCATATTTTTCAATTACTGGAATGGTTTTATTTTCATGTTCCTGTAGACGCTTAACAATTTTAGCAGTATTGCTATCGTATGGCATACATTTATCAGTCTTGCTCCGTGCATCAAGCCTATTGATAAGTTCAAGTATTGGGACTTCAAACTCTATTACCTTTGATATTTTAGAACCATGCTTTTTTAAAAGCCCGTCTAATATGTAAGATTGTACAAGAGTTCTCGGAAAGCCCTTGAAAATATACCCCTTAACACCTTTTGAGTTCGCAAGTTTTTTCTCAATCAATTGTACAACAATTTCATCGGGCACAAGTTGACCATTTTCATATAGTTCTAATATTTTCATCCCAACTTCGGTATTATCTTTAATTTCATCTTCAAGCATTTTGCCAGTGGCAATATATTCAAGATCAAATTTTTCAGCAAGTGCTTGACCCTGCGAACCCCGCCCGCAGCCAGGATAACCGAAAAGAACAATATTATAAAGTGATTTACTGAGTTCGTCCTGTAAAATATTTATTATCCTTCTATGTACATTTTCAATTGAGTCGTAACCTTCAACTTCAAAATATACTTTTCTGTCTTTGTAAAACTGCATTACTGGACGAGTTTTTACATTATATTCAACAAGTCGATTTCTAATCACAGTTTCATTATCATCAGAACGTCCGGAAGATTTTCCTCTGTTCAAAAGACGAGAAACAGATTCTTCCTCATCAACATTAATGTTGATCAAACAATTAAGCGAAGTATTTAATTTTATCATTAAACCTTCTAGAATATACGCCTGAACATATGTGCGGGGAAATCCATCAAATAAAAATCCGTTGGCATTTGGATTATCTGTAATAGTTTTTTCTATAATCTGAACAATAATTTCATCAGAAACCAACCCTCCGGATGCAATAATGCTTTGTGCTTCCAAGCCTAATTTAGTTTTTTCGGCTATTTCTTTACGTAAAGAATCACCAGTTGAAATGTAAAAGAGATTAAATATTTTTAAAAGGAATTCTGACTGTGTTCCTTTCCCGGCTCCGGGAGGGCCAAATAATGCAATGTTTAACATAAGTCCACAAAGTTTTTAAGTTGTCAATATTAATTAGTATACTATAATTAAATATTTCTTATTCTATAATGATGCTATGTGAATATAACTATTTAAACTAATCTTATTTGATAATAAGTTGTCCCTATCCAAAACCTCATAAGTGTTGAATTACAACAAAGATCTCTACTGAGTTTTAATTAAGTTGTTCCTCAGTTAAGAATATCGACTTGGATTTAGAATTATTTTGATGGGAATGACATTTAAAACAAATTTTCTTAAAACCATTTTTTCTAATCCTAGCTGAGTTCTTGATTTGCAAAGACTCAATACAAAGGTGATGATTGATTCTATCATTTTTTGGGAAATAGTTTGTTTTAGGATAAAGTAAAACTATGAAATATTAATGCAGTAATTAATGGAGTTTGATGGTTTCTTTTTGTGGATGAGCAAATAAAGAGTGGCAGCTGTTTCTCTCAAGAACCGCTTTCTCTTTACATTGTAACATGTAACTATTATATTAAGTATCAATGTATACTTCCTAGTTCTGCAATACTTAGTAGCATAACAAATGGAGCACAATATGAAAGAGGCTAATCCAGGGTTCTTCTTCCTTCAAAACGAAAATAATAATTTAAAAAGTATAATATCTGATTTGGAAAAGAACAACCATTTGTTGAATTCTAAATTAAATAAACAAAAAAAAATATCCGATGTTTTAGAAGAAAGCAAAGAGAAATTATCAGCACTATTCAATAATGCGCCTTTGTCCTATCAATCTCTCAATGTCGATGGTTGTTTGATTGAAATAAACCCAGCATGGATAAGAACGCTTGGTTACAATCGTGAGGAGGTTATTGGAAAGCGGTTTGTAGATCTTTTACATCCAGATTGGAAACCTCATTTCGAAAAACACTTCCTAGAATTTAAAAAACGTGGTTATGTATCTGATATACTTTTTAAGATAAAGCACAAAGATGGAAGTGATTTGGATATCTCATTTGAAGGATCTATCGGCTATTATCCGGACGGGAGTGTCGAAAAAATCTATTGTGTGTTTCAAGATATTACAAATCGTAAGAAAATGGAACAAGAGTTAAAAGCGAGCAAACAAAAATACAAACTGTTAGCTGAGTATACTCATGATTGGGAATACTTGATTAGTCCTACTGGAGAGTATTTATACATATCTCCATCCGTAGAGAGAATCACCGGATACACAGTTGAAGAATTCAAAAAAAAACCTGAGTTATTTTTTAAAATAATAAGAAAGGATTTTAGGGAGGAAGTTACTAGCCATTACAAAAATGAAAGGAATTGGAAGGATCCAATCTTTAAGACAGAATTTCCTATCATAACACGCTCTGGCGAAGAAAAATGGATAGCACATCACTGTAGTCTAGTGAATGATAAGAGTGATGGTTGGGTGGGAAGAAGAGGAAATAACCGTGATATTACTGAACATGTTTTAGATCAAAAAGCACTTAGAAAGAGTGAATATTTGCTAAATGAGACTCAAAAACTATCTAGAGTTGGTGGATGGGAATATAGAATTTCCAATGGACAAATAATTTGGACTGGTGAAACTTATCGTATTCATGCCCTGCCCAAATCACCTATTAAAGATGCCCAAGATGGATTCAAATATTATCATAAAGATGATATTCCAACTATTACCAAAGCATTTGAAGAGTGTGTGAGTAAAGGGATCCCATATAATTTAGAACTAAGATTTACTAATGCTAAAAAGAAACAAATGTGGGTCCGTACCTCAGGCCGACCCATTTATAAAGATGGTAAACTACATAAAGTTGTTGGAAATATTATTGATATTACAGAGTATAAAGAATCGGAAGAAGTACTATGTCAATATGAGTATATTGTATCTAGCTCTAACGATATGCTTGCGCTTTTGGATAAACAATTCAGATATCTTGCAGTAAATAAAGCATATATGGAGGCATTCAAATTGACTCGTGAAGAGTTGATTGGAAATACTGTGGCTAATGTTTTTGGAGAAGAATTCTTTAATTCTACTATCAAGAATAATGGTGAGCGTTGTATATCTGGTGACCAAATCAACTATCAAGGGTGGTTTGATTTTCCAGCTAAGGGACGGTGCTATATGGAGACTACCTATTATCCATATTACGGATTTAATAACAAAATTATGGGATTCGTTGTGAATAGACGTAATATCACAGAACGCCATAATGCAATTGAAAAACTAAAAGAAAAAATTAGTGAGTTAGATAAAATGAATAAATTCTTTGTAAATAGAGAAAATAGAATGATAGAATTAAAAAATGAGATAAATAATTTATTAGACAATCAAAATGAACATCCCAAATATAATGTTCCAGAGTGAGGAGTAAGTGAAAAATAATTTGGCATCAATATCTAACTGATTTATATGACTAATGCAACTAACATATTACAATATCTTAAATTAAAACGTGGACTTGATTTTTCTGGGAACCGCACTGCCATGATTAATAGACGTATTGATAAAAGAATTTTTGCAACTATTTCTTCAGATATAAATGAGTACCACAAGTATCTTGAACAAAACGAATTGGAGCTAGATAAGCTAATTGATGTACTTACAATAAATGTGAGCAGGTTTTTTAGAAATACATTCAATTTTGAATTTATTGCTGATTATATATTACCAAAGTTGATCATAGAAAAAATTAAATCAAATAATTCTCCCTTGCGTGTTTGGTCAGCAGGTTGTGCTGCTGGAGAAGAACCATATTCTATAGCGATTCTTATAAATGAAATAATTAAAAAGGAAGGCTTGAATTTAATTACAACAATAATTGCAACGGATATTGATAAGAAAACACTAAAATCAGCAGCAGAAGGTATCTATTCTTTTGAAAGTATTAAGAGTATAAAATACCACTTATTAGAAAAATATTTTAATACAAGAGTAAATGTGTTTCAATTGAAATCTGAAATAAAGGAGATGGTCAGTTTTTCAGAGTTTGATATGCTCGATACAAAATCGTATTTTCCTCCTGAAAGCATATATGGCAGCTTTGATATTATTCTCTGTCGTAATCTATTAATTTATTTCAATACCGAGTTTCAAGAAATTATATATAAAAAATTGTACCGTGCATTAAATCCAGGTGGGTATCTAGTTTTAGGCGAAGCAGAAGAGCTACCTGAAAAATATAAGAATAAATTTAATAGAACTAATAAAGAGTGTAAGATTTATAAGAAAAGGTGATTGATTTAGATAAATAAATTTGAGAATATAGAGGAAACATGATTTTTAACAATAATAAATTGCTTCTTCCCAAAATTAAAATTAGAAACATTGTTCTATTACTTATTGTGATTGGAACTACAGCAATGGTCTTTTTTTTATCAGTGAATGATAAAACGGAAGTGAGTTCTCTAATTCAACAACCGGATATACAAAATCATCCTATTTATTCCCAATACATTTATAATAATGACTCAACAATAAATATTGGTTTCCAACCTCTATACTTACCTACCGGAATTATCTTTGAAGTTATAAAACGGGATAAAATTCTAAAGCAAGAACTGAGACTATTAGGAAAGAGAATCGCATATTTTCCATATTTAAAAGGTGCAGATCTTAATTGTTTTCTGAAACAAAAAGAACTGGTTGCCGGTGTTGGTGGGGATATGCCTGCATTATCCGCATCCTCAAATTTTGATATTCTAATTCCAGTACTCTTACAGAAGGGTAATGTTTCTATTGTTTCAAGAAAGCCGATGCTAACAAATGATTTGGAGGGGAAGCGAATTGGGTATCCTTTAGGATCGATATCACATTATTTTCTTTTAGATTTATTGCAAGGTGAAGGAATTAAAGAAAACGATGTGAGTTTAATTCCCCTTGATGTTACATCTATGGCAAATGCATTACATAATAATGAGATTGACCTCTTCTCTGCATGGGAACCAATTGTGGCTTCATCTCAAAAACTCTATCCAAAAAATTTTATAACGTTTAAAAGAATATCCACTGGATATTTATATTTTTTAAAAGAATTTGCAGCTAAAAATTATGAGGTTGTTAATCATATTCTTGCTGCTGTTATCAGAGCAATTAACTGGTTAAAAGCTGATAGAATTAATTTGCTTGCCGCATCTGATTTTAATTTAATAGAAATTGAAAGGTTGAGCGGAGAAAAAAGCATATTAACTGCGGCAGAAATTGCCGACTTGGCACTGAAGGATATTCTCAGATATAATTCAAAGTACTCTATTATTTCAAGTGAAGATGATACGCAAATTAATAGTTTGCTCTATAAAGAATTCAGATTTCTAAAAGAATTAAACAAAGTACCTGGAAGTAGCAAATGGGAAGAGGTAAGAAAAAGTTTTGATCGCAATTTGATCTTAGATATTTATAAACAACCAGAAAAGTATAAACTTAATAAAGTTGAGTATGAGTTTAATTAGATCGAGTAGAAGAAATTTTTGGCATAATCAGAAAAAATGAGAAAACTGAATCTATTCTCGTAATAGCAGTCTGAATACAAGCTTTGAAAGCTGACGTTTTAATTGAAATGCCTTTTGTTCAGTTCTGTAAAACCTGAAATATTTAAGGTGGTAAAAAATGAATAATAATCAAAACAAATCAAAATTGCTTTTGTCTGTATTGGAAAGAATGCCTGTTTTATTGTTTGTTGTTTTTCTTTTGTTACAATCAATTCATATAATTGCTCAAGATACAAAGGAGAAAAAATACAATAAACTTTTTAATATGTCTCTCGAAGAATTAATGGAAGTTAAAGTTTTTACAGGTACTATTACAGAAATGAAGCGTTCTGATATCCCTGTCTCATTTACAGTAATCACAAAAGAAGATATTGCAGTAAGTTCGGCGAGAAACCTGTTTGATCTAATTGAAATTTATGTGCCCTCTGCAACTTTTGTAAATCATTGGCTGGGTCCAAGAATAGGCATTAGAGGAGTATCTGGAGATATGAATTCTTCATACATGCTTATTGTAAATGGTGTAAGAATGAATGATGCATATATGGGGCAGCCATTAACAGAAATGCTGAATAAAGATTTAGGTGATATTGAAACAATTGAAATAATCCGTGGTCCTGGATCGGTAACATATGGTCCCGGTGCAATTGGAGGTGTCATAAATATTAAAACAAAAAATGCCGTCTCTTCTGAAGGGCTTACTATCTCAACGGAGTGGAATTTGGGATATAGATATGGAATTGGAAGTGCAAGCTATGGATATAATACAGAGAATGTTAAGGCTTTCATCCGAGGAAGTTACACATTATCAAAAGGGCAAAAAAATCCAAAATTTTTCTATGTTGACAGGGCACATGGTTATGGCTATGGTTTTATGTCTCCGGAATGGGGAAATAAGGGACTCGGCACTCCTGCTCCTAACTTCTATGAAAATTATTGGGATAAACCTGAAATTAAACTTCAACTAGATGTTGAGTTTTTTAATGAATTTCGTCTCTGGACAAGATATACATCATCTAATTTTACTAAGCAACAGCAAAAGAGTGAAACGGCCGATGGGTCTGATTTTCCAGGCTTATTATACAAACAGTTCACTGCTGTTTTTGAAAACAAGCATCATTTCTCTCAATTTGTAACTCTCAAATCTTCACTTGGATATTCGTCACAGAGTCATAGGGATATTTCATTTTATCAGGGCACTAATAAACCATCTGATCATATTACTCAACGAAACAACTCATTTTCCGAAAGTGATTTGTTTGTAAAAAGTCAGCTTAATTTTGATCTTAATGAAAAGTATAGATTTGCAGTAGGTGGAGAATATGTATATAAAAGTTATGGTCCAGAGTGGGGAATGGATGACAATTCTTTTATTCTGGGGTTCCAGGCTCCAATAAGATTTGCTGTTTATGATACTACATCTGGATTTTATCAACAATATGGAAGTAATTTTTGCAGCCTGATTGAAGATCAACTAAGGACAAATTTTGTGTCAGGGTTTTTTGAAGCAAATATTGATGTTACGGACAAAAATACAATCTTAATTTCTGGGCGAGCAGATAAACACAAATATTCAAAATGGGCAATTTCTCCCCGCTTAGCTTGGATCTATAAATTAAACAAGAAAAATGTAATTAAAGTCATTTATCAACAATCTGTAAGACTTCCTACATTTCGTGACTTGTATTCAGAGTATATCATTTCAGGAACTTCTTCTGACCCTGAGATTTTAAGGGGATTTGAAGTTATTTATGGAAGAATGCAAAATAAAAATCTAAATTTTAATTTTTCTGGATATTATAATACAATAGATCAGATTGCATGGCTTCCAACAAATCAATCCGGATTAGTTGGTACTTTTAAATTAGCAGGATTCGATGCTGAAATTAAATACACAAATACTAATTTCAATTTTAGTGGAAGCTATTCATTTATCAATCAATTGAACTGGACACCTGAAGTTGAACTAGAAGCATATGTCGATGTGAATCTTGCTACAGGATCAGAAAATATTGATAAAATATATATTTCTGATTATGGACAAAATAGAATTAACAATCTGCCGGTACATTCTATCAAATTTTATTATAATCAAAAATTACCCTATAATCTAAATCTTCATCTCGATTGTAGAATGAGTCTTGATTATCAACAAGAAGATCTATTAATGAATTTTAAAGATGTTCATGATAATTATGGAGCTCAGGAATCGAAAGATGAAATGAATGCGATATACAATGCTTTACACGATCACGGATATGGAGAAAATTCATTTACGTCAAATATTTCAGTTAATTGGAAAGTGGATTCTGAATCATTCAATATGGAGTTATCATTATTTGCAATGAATATTATAAGCGTAAATAATGTGCGTTATGTTATACAATATTGGGAACCGGGGAATCTCCGCCAATATCCCAGACAGAGCGGATTTGTAAAAGAGCCTATTGTTATTGGAATGAAATTTAAAATTAATTTTTAATTATGCTATAAATGAGTGTTAACTATGGTAGATAAAATGCAAATTAATCACTTTAAAGAAACATCGATTTTGATTCGTTGTAAGTGGGCAATTGTTTTGCTCCTCTTTATGAGTATTTATTTATTGCCAATTAGTATGTATGGTCAGACAAGCGAATATGATGTGAAGGTATTTTTGCTTTTAAAGATCTCTGAATATATTGAATGGCCTGAGCAGTCTGAAATTAACGATAAATCAGAACCTTTCGTTATTGGTGTTATTGGTGAAAATCCATTTGGAACTCTTCTTGAAGATACATATCAAAAAGAAAAAAATAAAATTAAAAATAAGAATGTAGAAATCCGTTACTATACAGAACCCAATCAGATTGGTCAATGTCATATTTTGTTTATCTCAAGTGCCGAAAAAAATAGACTTGCCGATATACTATCCAATACACATGGAAAATCAGTACTCACTTTAGGAGACACCAAAAATTTTGGAGAAAATGGTGTTCACATCAACTTTTACATACTTAAAAACAAAATTCGATTTGAATTAAATGAATCATCAATTACTAATGAAGGATTTAATGTTGATTATCGTTTGAGAAATATTGCTAAAATAGTAGGTTATCGGAAAGGAGAAACACATTGAAAATAATTCAAAGTCTTTCCATAAAAAACAAACTAATTTTTATCATCTTATCGGTAACTATTCTGTCGTTAAGTATTGGGTTTACGATAGATTTGATTAAAACTCATGAAGCATCTAAAGATAAACTGATTAGTGAATCATTGCTGAATGCAAAATTAGTAAGCGAGTATTGTATCACTCCTCTTGATTTTGGATATAATGATGAGGCAAATGTTAATTTATCAAAACTGGAAACAATTCCAACTATTTATAATGGATATGTCTTTGATTTGGAGGGTCATGTTTTTGCCTCCTATAATCGAACAGAATTAATCAATATTCCTGAATTACCAATTGGTGATATTAGTAGTTTTTTTGAAGATGATTGGTTGCATATTTTTAGAAAAATCAAATTTAATGAAGAAATAAGAGGTACTATATATTTAAGAGTATCCACTGCTGAATTATATAAAGATTTAAGATCGAATATTATCTCAAAGGGCTTTATTGGAATTGTATTGATACTAATAGCTTTTTTTATTGCATTTAGATTAGAGCGAATAATCTCACAGCCCATTCTTGCACTGGCCGACACGGCAAAGAAAATTTCTTTGGAGGATGATTATACAATACGTCTGGAAAGTAGAAGTACTGATGAGATAGGTGTTTTATACAACAGTTTTAATAATATGCTTGAGCAAATAAAAACCAGAGAAAACCAGAGAGATAAAGCAGAAGAGGCCTTAAAAGAAAGCGAAGAAAAATTAAATGCCTTATTCAATTCTCTGACCGAAATGGTGGTGATGAACGAGCTGGTTCAAAACGCTGCTGGTGAAGCTATCGATTACCGAATTATCGATTGCAATAAAGTATTTACCGAACTTACAGGAATCAGCAAAGAAGATGCAATTGGTAAATTAGCAAGCAAAGTGTATCAAACCGATCCGCCACCTTACATGGAGGAGTTTGCCAAGGTTGCACTGGGAGGAGATCCCTATGAGTTTACTGACTTTTTTCCTCCTTTGGATAAACATTTACTGATATCGGTTGTTTCGCCCCAAGCCGGAAAATTTGCCACCATTACCACCGATATTAGCGACATGATGCAGATACAGGAAATAATTATGGCAAAAAATAAGGAGATGGAAAATTACCTTTATGTTACCTCTCACGACCTTAGAACGCCTTTGGTGAACATACAGGGTTTTAGCCAGCAGTTGAAAAAACAAGCCGATTCAATAAAAAACCTTTTCGCCGATAAAACGCTTGAACCGGAAATACTTCATCAACTTGGCAATATTACAGATGAAGATATTCCCAAAACACTCAGTTTTGTCCATAGCAATATCGAAAAAATGGATTCCCTTATCAATGGTCTCCTTCAGCTATCGCGCACAGGCAGAGTAGAAATAAACATTCAGAAAATTGACATGAACGCGCTGTTTGCAAATATAATTCAAAGGTTCGATTTTCAGATTAAAGAAGCCCAATGCGAAATTCATATTAATCCACTACCCGGATGTTATGGTGATGCCGCATTATTGGATCAGCTTTTTGCAAATATAATTAGCAATGCATTGAAATATTCTGATTCGGAACGAGCACTGGAAATTACGGTGAACGCAAAAAATACATACAATAGAGTTGTATACACCATTAGGGATACAGGCAAAGGAATTGCACAAAAGCATCTGGATAAAATTTGGGATGTCTTTTACCGCATCGACCCACGCTCAGTCAAAACCGGCGAAGGTATTGGCCTTAGCCTGGTGAAACGAATAGCCGAAAAACACAAAGGGAAAGTATGGACCGAGTCAGAAGAAAATAAAGGCTCTGTTTTTCATATTGAACTACACAATCGTTCATTTACTGAACTCTAATAAGCTAAAAGAGGAAATATATAAAAGGAAAAAAATCATGGAAAAGAGAATTCGAAATTATATAATAACTGTAACCTTATGTGAAAGTTCAAGTTCGCTGGTATATAGGGGAGTACAAAAACATGATAATACTTCGGTAATTCTCAAAGTATTTCAAGCGGACAATCCTACACCGGAAGAACTTTGTAGCTTCCAACACGAATATGAAATAAAGCACAACACATTAAAAGGAATTAATCATGAGAACTAGAATAACCATTCTGGTTACTTGCGTTTTCTCTATCCTTCAAATTGTTAAGGCGCAAGAAATAACGGACATCTATTCTATTCCATTAGACTCACTCTGGAATATTAAAGTTACAACTCCTTCAAAAAGTGAAGAACAATTTTTTATGGCTCCAGCCAGTATGAATATTATTACGGCAAAAGAAATTAAATCTTACGGAGCATTAAATCTTCTGGAAGTGCTGGACAGAGTTACCAGTATGTACGGATTAAGCACAATTGTTTTCCCTGATGGTATACTTGCAGTAAGAGGAACTGTAACACCGCATTACAATACTCATCTACTGATTTTACTGAATGGTAGTCCTTTGCGTGAAAGCGTAAACAATGGTGCGAACAGTCTTATTTACAAAATTTTTCCTCTTGAAAGCATCAAGAAAATTGAAATTATCAGAGGTACAGGTTCTGTACTTTATGGTTCAAATGCTTATACCGCAGTGATTCATATAATCACCAAAGATGCAACTGAAAAATTGGAGGCTTCTACGAGAATACGCTATGGTAGCTTTGATTCATGGCAAACATCTTTAATGATATCAAAAAAAATAAACAAAATAAGTCTGAAAGCTAATGTGGTTTGGAATAAGACCAATGGTTGGGATTTTACAGCAAGAGGTGAAAATGACATGGAGTTTATTGATGATGTTGAAACAGTTGTAAATCCACCAAGAACAATGCAAATGGATCATACTGACAAATCGCTATTGCTTGAAGCAAAATACAAAGGATTTAAAGCACATTTTTTAGGGCTTCAGTCAAATTTTGAATATATGAGTGGTGGTGCAAGATGGGGTAATCCACTTGGTAATAGAATTGATCTTTCTCAGTATTTTGCAAGTCTAGCTTATGATAAAAAATGGAATAATAAATGGGCATTAAACATTCACGCAGATTTTAATAAAACCTTACGGGATCAACCCTCTTATTCATTATTTAACCCTATTCTCAGCACCCAAGATGGACATGGATTTTTATTTGAAGCTTCTTTAGCTCTAAAATTTTCAGAAAAAATACGCATGATCGGCGGTACTGTATTTAATCGTTTCTTTCTGGATAATACTTCTTACAGCAAAACAACAGATGGGAGTAGATTTACAGATTTTGACACACAAACTAACACGACTCCATTTATGATAACTGATGGAAAATCAGAGAACTGGTATAGTGCTTATTTTCAATTCAGTTTTGAACCCTATAACTTTATTCATATTGATCTTGGCGGACAAGCTAACAAAACAGCTTCACCTGTATGGAGTTTTGTGCCAAGAGTAAATGTTGTAATGCATTGGCAAAATAAACTTTATTTAAAACTTATTTATGGACAAGCATTTCGCTCACCCTCTTTATTAGAGCGGTATAATATTTCTGAAATAATAAATTCTTATACACCGCCGTCACTTTCGGGTGGAGGGTCAGAATTAGAACCAGAGAAAATTCAAACTTCTGAAATTCAGATAAGTTATAAACATAAAAAATTTCTGTTAACGGCTACTATTTTTCAAAATCAAGAAAAAAATTTAATAGTTCGTTCTTTGCCTTCCGATAGTCTGGTATACGCTACAGTTGGCGAAGTTGGAAAAAAACTTGCAGTTCCGACATACATCAACAAAGGCTCATTGAAAACACAAGGCGTTGAACTCGAAGGTAAATTCAATTTATTCAGAAACTTAAGTCTTTCCTTATCCTACAGTAAATTTTGGGTTGGGGATGGAAGCTCTGAGCAAACAATGGGAATGCCTAATAGTATGTTTAAAACAGGAATTGTTTATGAATACCCTTCAAAAGGATTCCTACTCGGAATTTTTAACTCATATTATGGTGAAGGAGATGATATTGGTGCTAAATATCCTAATGCAAATCCACATGCTAAATCTTATAATTTTCTTACTGCTAACATAAGCCTGAATATTAGAAAATTTATGGGCCTTAGCCCAGAGAATAATCCTGATATAACAATAGAAATGTATGCTAAAAACCTGCTCAATGAGAAAATATACTATCCTGAATATATCAGAAGAAACATCAACACTATTCCAGGACGTAGTGGCCGTTCTATTTATGCTAGTTTAATAATAGGAATTTAAAGAGAATTTGTAAATGTTTAGAATTAGTACATATAACTACGAAAACATATCATTGAATAAAATAACGGATTTTATTGGAATAATTATGAAGCCATTAATTCAAGTTTTCAAAATAGCAATTATCTTTTCTATTGTGCAGTCGTCAAATATTAACGCACAAACATTAGAACGTCAGGAAGCTATTACAGCCTATATCTACAACTTTGCCAATAATATTGAGTGGCAAAACGAAGAGGCAATTAACGAATTTCAATTTCTAATACTAGGTGAGGATAAAGATGTTTTTAATGAGATGAAAATATTATCTAACACCAAAACACTCAAGGGAAAACCTATTAATATAGTATCAAAACTTTCATTGGATAATTTTGATGGTGTACAGTTAATTTATATTACAAAGGACCAAGAGAATTCTATCACTGAACTTTTTGACGAAATTGAAGGGAAAAACATTCTCCTAATAAGCGATGGTTTTCAGGATAAACGATTGATCATGATTAATTTTATTGAGAGCGGAAAGGGAACTCTTCATTTTGAAATAAACAAGGCTAATATAATTAACCAGAATCTTCGTTTTACGGATGATCTAGTTCTTTTCGGAGGCACTGAAATTGATGTTGCAGCGTTATATCGCGAAGGTCAGCAAAGCTTGCGAAGTCTTCAAAAACATACAGATAATCTTGAAACCGATTTGAAACGGCTCGAGCATACCATCACAAGCAAGACACAGGAGATGCAAGTCCAGAAAGATAGTTTTGACAGACAAATGCTAGCCCAGAATGATAGTCTTAACAATCAAACACTAAAAATTCAGGATCAGCAAAAAACACTTTCTAATCAGTCACAATTACTCGAGGAGAAGCAAATAGATATTAGCACACAAGATCAAAAGATTCAAGAGCAGCAAAATATTTTGGATGATCAGTATCTTGAATCAGAGAAGCAGAAAGAAGAACTTAATAAGGGAATCGAATTATTACAAGATCAGAAGGATAAAATTTTATCACAAACAAAAATTCTGGAAGAAAAAACAGGAACAATTAACAAACAGCAAAATGTTTTATATCTGCTTATTATCATTACTATTCTGGTAATTGTATTAGTGCTTTTAATTTACAATAGATATAAAAGCAAACAAAAATTAAATAAGGTATTGGAATCAAAAGTTAAAGAGCGCACCAACGAATTACTTAATGCCAAAGAAAAGGCGGAGAGAAATGAAATAGAAATGGAAAGGGCACAGAAATTAGCTCATATAGGTAGTTGGAATTTAGATTTAGCAACAAATAGAGTTAACTGGTCTAAAGAATTATACAAAATGTATGGTTTTGATCCCGCTTTCCCACCTCCACTATTAAACGATAGTCAAAAATTGTTTACTCAAGAAAGTTGGGAATTATTATCAAGCTCAATTGCAAGAACCGGGGAAACTGGAACTCCTTATAACATTGAATTAAAAACCATAAGAAAAGATAGAAGTAATGGGTGGATGTGGGCACATGGGGAAGCGATAAAGGACGAAAATGGGAAAATCACCAGACTTTGGGGTGCCGCTCAGGATATTTCAGAACGTAAAAAAATTGAAGAAGAACTACTTATCGCCAAAGATAAAGCCGAAGAAAGCAACGAAAAATATCTTAATCTAATGGAGAGTTTAGGAACCGGGGTTGTTCTTCACGCTCCGGATACTAGTATAATACTAAGCAACCCTAAGGCAAGCGAGATTCTAGGGCTTAGTACTGAACAAATGAAAGGGAAAAAGGCCATTGACCCTCAGTGGAGATTTGTAAGAAACGATGGTACAGATATGCCCCTTGAAGAATATCCGGTAAACAAGGCACTTAGTTTATTGAAATCTTTTTCAGAATACTTTATTGGTATCAAACGTCCTGAAAGAAAATATATCACATGGGTAAATGTAAATGCGTCACTTGTTTTTGATGAAAACACCAACATAAAATATGTAACTATTTCATTTAATGACATCACCGAGCGCAAACTAGCTGAAGAAGAATTAAAAGAAAGTGAAGAACAACTTCGTACTATAACTAATAATTTGCCAGTTTTAATCAGTCAGATTGATAAAGATTTGAAATACACTTTTGTTAATCAGTACTATTACGATAGAAGTCCATTCGAAAGCGGAATTATTGGAAAAGATGTGATTGATGTAATTGGTGAAGAGACTTTTAATCGTGCCTTGCCTCAAATGAAAAAAGCACTTTCAGGCGAGTTTGTCAGTTTTGAAAATAGAACAACTCATACTAAGAATAATGAATTGATAATTTTTGAAACTAATTATATCCCACATATTGTTGATGGCAAAATAGAAAGCTTTTTTGTTTTGGGAATGGTTATTACTGAGCGTAAGCTGGCAGAAGACGCACTCCGCGAAAGTGAAGAAAAATTAAATGCCTTATTCACCTCCCTCACCGAAATGGTAGTTATGCACGAGTTAGTGCTAAACACTGCCGGTGATGCTATTGATTACCGCATTATCGATTGCAATAAGGTATTTACCGAAATTACAGGAATTAGCAAAGAAGATGCAATTGGTAAATTAGCAACCGAAGTCTATCAAACCACTCCACCACCATACCTGGAGGAGTATGCCAAGGTTGCGCTGGGAGGAGATCCCCATGAGTTTAATACCTTTTATCCCCCTTTGGATAAGCATTTAATGATATCGGTTGTTTCGCCCCAAGCCGGAAAATTTGCCACCATTACCACAGATATTAGTGAAATGATGCAGATACAGGAAATGATTTTGGCAAAAAATAAGGAGATGGAAAATTACCTTTATGTTGCCTCTCACGACCTTAGAACACCTTTGGTGAACATACAGGGATTTAGCCAACGGCTGGAAAAACAAGCCGATTCAATAAAAAACCTTTTCGCCGATAAAGCGCTTGAACCGGAAATACTTCACCAACTTGGCATTATTACAGATGAAGATATTCCCAAAACACTTAGTTTTGTCCATAGCAATATCGAAAAAATGGATAATCTAATCAACGGTCTCCTTCAGCTATCGCGCACTGGCAGAGTAGAAATGAACATTCAGGAAATTGACATGAACGCACTGTTTGCGAAAATACTTCAAAGCCTCGATTTTCAGATAAAAGAAGCCCAATGCGAAATATATATTAATCCACTACCTAAATGTTTTGGCGATGCCGCATTATTGGATCAGCTTTTCGCAAATATAATTAGCAATGCATTGAAATATTCTGATTCGGAGCGAGTTTTGGAAATTACTGTGGACGCAAAAAAATCGTATAGTAAGGTTGTATACACCATTAGGGATACTGGCAAAGGAATTGCACAAAAGCATCTGGAAAAAATTTGGGATGTTTTTTACCGCATAGGCATCCGCTCGGGCAAAACTGGTGAAGGTATTGGCCTTAGCCTGGTGAAACGAATAGCCGAAAAACACAAAGGGAAAGTATGGGCCGAGTCAGAAGAAAATAAAGGCTCTGTTTTTTATATTGAACTACACAGTCATTCATTTACGGAATTTTAAATATTTAAGAAGGAAAATAATTATGGAAAAATACAAAGAACTTACAATTCTGATAGCCGAAGATGATGATGGACATGCCGAGCTTATTATGGCAGGATTAAAGGATTCGGGAATATGCAATCATATGATCCGCTTTGTAGATGGTAAAGAGATCTGGGATTTTATTTCGGGCAAAGGCAAAAATATGGTGTTAGACAAAAATAAATCATATCTACTATTGCTCGATATCAACATGCCTAGAATGAATGGCGTAGAGGTGCTAGAGCAAATAAAAAGCGATGACGATTTTAAAAACCTTCCTGTAATGATGCTTACAACTACTGACGATCCACGCGAAGTTGAAAAATGTTATTCACTGGGCTGTAATATTTATATCACCAAACCAGTTGATTTTGTAAAATTTGCAGAAACATTAAAAAGATTAGGCCTTTTTATTCAAGTGGTGAAGTTGTAATATATACATAGAAACTAATAAGAGAGATATTATGAATATTTTATTGATAGAAGACGATGCTGGATTAGTCAAATTGATTAGTACAATAGTAGAAGAATTGGGTTTTTCTGTGATGAGTGTTGCTTTAGGTACTGATGCGCTTACACATCTAAAAAAACAAATACCAGACATGATGCTGCTTGATTATTCGTTGCCCGATATAAATGGCAAAGAGTTGATTGAAACACTAAATAAGAAGCAAATTCCGCTGCCACCTTTTATTATCACCACCGGACAGGGCGATGAGCGCATAGCCGTAGATATGATGAAGCTGGGCGCCAAGGATTATTTAATAAAAGATATACTCTTCCTTGAAAAGCTGCCTGAAGTAATTAAGCGCGTGGTAAAGGAAATAGAAAGCGATGGCAAACTAAAACAGGCCAATGAAAAAATAGCAAAAGGGAAAAAGATATTTGAAGATTTGTTTAATAATCTAAATAGTGGTGTAGCTATATATAAGGTAATTAATGATGGTGAATTTGGTAAAGATTATATTATTGAAAATTTTAATAAAAAATCATTGGAATTAGAAGAAAAAAAGAAAGAAGAAGTGATAGGGAAAAGTCTTTTTGATTTGCGTCCCAATATTGATGACTTTGGTTTAATCTCGGAATTTAGAGAAGTATGGAAGACTGGTATTGCAAGAATGTACCCTGCTAAGGTATATATTGATGAAAATTATTCTAATTTTTATGAAAATAGAATTTTTAGGATGCCAAACTATAATATAGTAGCAATTTATGATGATGTAACAGCGAGAAAGAAGGCAGAAGAAGAGTTAAAAGTAAGTGAGGAAAGATTAAGGGGCTTTATGGATTCTGCAACAGATGGTTTTATGCTTTTTGATTCAGAGCTAAATCAAGTTGATATTAATGATGCAGCATTAAAAATGACCCAACAAAAAAGAAAAGGTGTTATTGGAAAAAATATATTGCAACTAGCGCCAGACGTTGAGAAGTCTGGAAGATATGATCAATATAAAGAAGTTATTAGGAGTGGGAAACCAATAATTTTTAATGATATCATGCCACAGTCAAAATTTGGCAATAAGCATGTTTTACTGAAAGCATTTAAAGTAGGGCACGGTCTAGGAATGATAATTACAGATATAACAGAAAAAATCAATTCAGAGCGAGAATTGAAAGAGAGCGAAGAAAGATTCCGTCGCGCTATCACTTATGCTCCATATCCAATTATGATCCATTCGGATGGAAAAGTGCTGCAATTATCTGAAGAGTGGATTAAGCAGACAGGATATACTATTGATGACATACCAACTATAAAAAAATGGACATTAAAAGCATATGGTAAAGATGCCGTACCGAACAAAGAGTTTATCGAAAATTTATACAAAATTGATAAAACACAGTACGATGGTGAATGGGAAGTGAAAATTAAAGATGGCAGTTATCGTCTTTGGGATTTCAGCACCAGTCCGATAGGAGAGTTACCAGATGGTAAAAAAGTTGTAATTAGCATGGCTACTGATATTACTGAACGTAAACAGGCTGAAATAGATTTAAAAGATAGTAAAGAAAGATTTGAGCTGGCAATGAATGCTACAAAAGATGGTTTGTATGATTGGGATCTTGTAACAAACGAGATTTATTATTCCCCTAGCTGGAAGAATATGTTGGGTTATAAAGAGGATGAATTGCCAAATGATTTCTCTATATGGGAAAAACTAATTGAGCCAGAAGATGCAAAAAAATCATGGAAAATGCAGCAAGAAGTAATCAACAAAGAACGTGATCGTTTTGAATTGGAATTCAGGATGAAGCACAAAGATGGTCATTGGGTTGATATTCTTTCTCGTGCTGAGGCAGTTTTTGATGATAAGGACATAGCCATAAGAATAGTAGGTACCCATGTAGATATTTCAGAACGAAAGCACGAAGAAAAAATTCTGGATGTAGAATTAAAAATGTTTGAATATGCGATTAATCATTCGGAAGAAGAAGTGCTTCGTAAATTCTTAGATGAGGCCGAAAAACTCACCAATAGCGATATTGGATTTTATCATTATGTTGAAGATGATCAGGAATCCATTTCACTCCAAACATGGTCTACCAATACATTAAATAATATGTGTAAAGGATCAGGAGAAGCTACTCGACATTATCCCATCTCAAAAGCAGGTGCTTGGGTAGATTGTGTTAAAGAACGTAAACCTGTAATTCATAATGACTATTCAAGTTTAGCACACAAAAAAGGTTTGCCCGAAGGACATGCTCCAATTATGCGTGAATTAGTAGTTCCTGTTATTAGAGGGAATAAAATTAAGGCAGTTCTTGGAGTTGGAAATAAAAAATCAGATTATAACGAATCCGATGTCTATAGCATTCAGCGTTTTGCCGATGTTGCATGGGAAACTGTGGTTAGGAAACAAGCCGAGGAAGATACAAAAAAGAGCCAATTATTATTACTGCAGGCTGAAGAAATTTCTAACCAGGGAGCATGGGAATGGGATCTTGTCCAAGATGAATGGACGTTTTCTGAAAACTGGTTACGCATTCATGGTTGTCGATTATCTGGCATAACGCGTGAAGAATTGATGACAATTGCTTATCCTGAGGATGCCCCGGGTGTTGAAAAAGCCTTTCAAGATGCACTAAAAGGGGAAACTCCTTATAATATAGAACATCGTATTGTTAGGCAAAATGATGGTGAGGTACGCTATGTCAGAGCGAGTGGCAAAATTATTTATAATGATTCTGGGCAACGAGTTAAAATGTGTGGGGTAGCTCAGGACATTACCGAGCGCAAGCTGACGGAAGACAAGCTGAGGGAAAGCGAAAATTTTTCAATAGAAATAATCGAATCTATGTCGGATGGATTTTCGATATTGGATAATAATGGTGTTCATATAGATGTTAATCTAGCTTTTTGCAATATGACTGGATTTGCGAAAGAAGAGTTGATAGGGGTTGGTTCACCACACCCATACTGGCCCGAGGAGGAATATGAAAATATTCAAGAGGCATTTGTAAAAACTTCGCAAGGAAATTTTGAAAGCTTTGAATTAGTTTTCAAAAGGAAAAACGGGAAGAGATTCCCAGTTAGTGTAAACCCCTCTCAAATAAAAGATGAAAAAGGATATGTAATATGTAGTTTCGCAACTGTTAGGGATATCACCGAGCGCAAGCGGGTTGAAAGAGAACTTTCAGATTACCAAGAAAATTTGGAAGAAACAGTTCAAGAAAGAACAAAGGAATTACAAGATAAAAACAATGAACTCGATAGAGCAATGAAAGTGTTTGTTGGAAGAGAACTTAAGATAAGAGAATTGGAAAAAAGAATTGGAACTATGGGAAAGGATAAATGATGAAGAGAGAACCATGAAGGGTTAAAACCCAATTGATTATTTTTAATAATTTATTTTCCATGCCTTGAAAGGCATGGCTATTCAGGCATAGCTATTCAGACAAGGCAATTCATGTATGGCAATTCATATATGGGAATTTATTTTGTATTATTCAGAAAAACAAATTGAATAACCATGAGATTTATCTTATGGATAAAAATAATTGTTTCTTTATATTTATTCATTGTAAGGAAAAAAAATAATATAGAACAATTAATTTGTTGAAAAGGAGTTGAACAAACACAACTCGTAACATGCGACCCACAACTCGACAAAGGAGTTTTACATGAAAAAAACAACATTTAACAGCATTAAAAACCGATTAACTTTCTGGTTCCTAATTATTGCGTTAACGCCATTATTACTAGCATTAGTTGTTACATATATTCAACGTGTAAATGTTATTGAATCCAGAACATTCGATAAAATTATTGCTATTCGTGACTTGAAAGTGGAGCGTTTGAATCAATGGTTAATAGAAACTAAGGGGGATATGCATGTTATGTCGAAAGATAATGAGCTCAGGGGTTTGGAAAATATTCTTGAAAAGAAATCAAAATCGGCTGAAGACTTTGAAAAAATAAGTGCTGCTAGAGAGCTGCTTAGTAGATATTTTAGAAATTACAGTAGATATTCTGAATTATTTATTGTTGGGGCTAATTCCAGTTTGGTTGAAATATCAACAAATTTGAGTCAGTTAGGTGAAAATAAATCTGAAGACCCATATTTCAGTAAACCATTAGAAACAGGTGAAATGTTTATTAAAGATATCTATTATTCAAATACAACTAATAGATCTGAAATGACCTTCTCTTTACCAATTTTATGCAAGACACATAGCAAGCATATTATAGGTATTCTTGTAGCACGTATTGATTTGCATAACTCACTCTATAAAATGCTTAATGATAGAGTGGGCTTGGGTGAAACGGGTGAGACACTAATTGTTAACAAAGATGTAATGGCATTGAACGAACTCCGTTGGCATGAAAATGCCCCACTTAATCTTCTGATTAAGGCTGAACCAGCTGTTGATGCAGCAAATGGGAAAACAGGAATAAAAATTACTGATGATTACCGAGGCGAAGAAATTCTAGCTGCATATACTTACATCCCCGAAATCAGATGGGGCTTTGTCTGCAAACAGGATCTTTACGAATTGAATGAACCCATTCGTGAAATGATATTTAATTTTGTGCTTCTATTTGTTTTATCTGCTTTATTGATCTATTTTGTTGCAATATTTATCGGTAAATCTATATCAAAACCAATAGTAGGATTAGATAATGTTACAAAAAAAATTATAGCAGGTGATTATTCTGTTAAGAATATGATCAATTCTAAAGATGAACTTGGTTCACTCTCTAAATCTATAAATGAAATGACCGAATCAATTAAATCTAAAATTACTATCCAAAAAGGTACTTCTGAAATTTCTAATATAATGATCGAACAGACTTCGATGCAGGATTTTAGTTCAGAAATTTTAAAACAGTTGATTGAAACAACTCAATGCAACATGGGCGTATTTTATATTTTGAATGAGTTAACCTCCGAGTTTGAGCATATCACATCTATCGGGGCAAATGAAGAAATGCTGAAATCTTTTAACTCAGAAAATCCTGAAGGTGAATTTGGTATTGCACTCTCGAAAAAATGCATCTATCATATGCGTGATATTCCTGAAGATACTATTTTTAAATTTCAAACTTCTGCTGGTAATGCAATACCGAAAGAAATTATTACTATTCCAATATTGGTTGAAAACGTTGTGTTGGCTATTATTTCGCTTGTTAATGTTATCAAGTTCAATAAAGAAAGCTATGATATTCTTGAGCAATCATGGTGGAGTTTAAATTCTTCTTACGCGAGTTTACTAGCAAACGAGCGAACAATGGTACTGGCAGAAAACCTTTCAAGAATAAACATGGAGTTGGAAACTAAATCGGAAGAATTGCAGGAACAGTCGGAAGAATTACAAAGCCAAACAGAAGAATTACAAAGCCAAACAGAAGAATTACAACAGACTTCGGAAGAACTGCAAGAGCAGAATCTTGAATTGGATATGCAACGGAAAGAAGTAGAACTGGCCAACAAATTAAAGAGTGAATTCTTATCCAACATGAGTCATGAACTCCGAACACCACTCAATTCTATTATGGCACTTTCTCGCGTGTTAATAATTGGGGCATCTGACAAACTTAATGAAGAAGAAAATAGTTATCTCGAAATAGTTGAGCGTAACGGGAAACAATTGTTGAGTCTGATAAATGATATCCTCGACCTTTCAAAAATTGAAGCTGGTAAGATGGAATTAACGCCCTCTAAATTTTCTCTGGAATCGGAACTCAGATTAATCAAAGATAATTTATCTTCCCTAGCACAGGAAAAAGATATAGGATTAAATCTCAATATTAATGGGTTTATTCCTAAAGTAGAGACTGATTTGCCAAAGTTGCGGCAAGTTTTCTCTAACATAATCGGAAATGCAATAAAGTTTACAGAAGAGGGGGAAGTAAATATCAATGCTTTCGCTGATTCTGAAAAGGTTTACATAGAAGTAGAAGATTCTGGAATAGGTATTAGTGAGGATGATCTCCAATTTGTTTTTGATGAATTTAGACAAGTGGATGGTTCATCATCCAAGCAGTACGAAGGTACTGGATTAGGATTAGCTATAGTTTACAAATTAATTAAAATTCTAGACGGAGATATCAAAGCTATAAGCAAGTATGGTAGTGGAAGTAAATTCACTATTACTTTTCCCATCGAATGGCAAAGTGAAGTTTATTCCACTGAAACTGTAATGGTTCAACCGATAATTCCAAAATCCCTAAAGAAAACTATTTTAGTGGTTGATGATAATCCGGAAATGGTAAGCTATATTTCAAACGCTTTGGAAAAAGAAGGTTATGATACTATTGGAACTACATTTGGAAGTAAGGTGTTAGAGTTAGCGAAAAAACATCAACCATATGCAATAACACTGGATGTTATTATGCCCGATATGGATGGTTGGGAAGTTCTCCAAAAAATGAAGGCTAATGAGAGCACAAAAGATATTCCTGTTATTATTGTTTCAGTTTCCGATGATAAGGAGACCGGTTTTGCACTGGGTGCGGTTGGGTATGTTAATAAACCGATTGATGGGAAGAATCTTATTTCCGAGATAAATAAACTGCATGATAATCCTAAAACTATTATGATTGTTGACGATAATGAAATGGACAGGAAAAGAATAGCGGAGATATTGGAAGAGGAAAAGATGTTAACGGTTTTGGCAGAAGGTGGAAACAAATGTATTCAACTTCTTAAAAGACAAATACCGGATATTCTTGTGCTTGACCTTGTTATGCCAGAAATGGATGGGTTTCAAGTTCTTAATAAGGTTCGTAATATCCCAAGTACTAAAGATCTGCCCATTATCATTGTTACGGCAAAAGATCTGACACGAAATGATAAAATAAGACTTCATGGAAAAGTATCGTCAATTGTTGCGAAAAGTAATGCTGCACCACAACAATTGTATAACGAAATAAGACGGATATTAAAAGATTTGGGAGATAATCCTGATCTGAGTCACAAGCTGAAAGATAAGTCAAAAATATGTCTATTGTTAGTGGAAGATAATGAATCTGCTATTATTCAAGTTAAATCTATTTTAACTCCAGAAGGTTACGATATAGATGTAGCCAGAGGAGGGCAAGAAGCACTTGATTATATAAAGCACACCATTCCCGATGGAATAATTCTCGATTTGATGATGCCTGAAATTGATGGTTTTGAAGTACTTGAAAAATTAAGAAGTAGAGAGGAAAATAAAAAAATACCCGTTTTAATTCTTACAGCCAAGGACTTATCAAAGGCTGATCTATCCCGATTAAGTGCCAATAATGTTCAGCAATTAATTCATAAAGGAAACGTTGATAAAAACGATCTTCTCTTTAAAATACAAAATATGGTCGGGGGTATATTAAAGAGAAAAGAGATTGAAAAATCTACAACAAAAAATATGGATGTAGAGAAGTTGCGAGCAACGAATACTTCAAATAAGGATGCAACGTCTGCCGTAAATAATATTGAGATATCTAAAAAGAGATCAAAACCCAAAAGAGGTCTTTCAGATATATTGGTTATTGAAGATAATAAAGATAACATGGTTACAGTAAATGCTATTTTAAAAAACAAATATAATATTATTAAAGCCTACGATGGGGAGAGCGGCTTGATTAAAGCAATTAAGAATTTACCAGATATTATTTTGCTTGATATGTCTCTTCCTATGATGGATGGTGTTGAAATAGTCGGTATTTTAAAAAGTAAAGACGAGACAAAAAACATCCCAGTTATTGCTTTAACTGCTCGCGCAATGAAGGAAGATAAAGATAATTTTCTTGTTGCCGGTTGTGATGATTATATTTCAAAACCAATAGATCAAGAACTTTTATTGAAAAAACTTGAAGAATGGCTTTAAGGAGAGAAGTGCCTAAAGTTAAAAGTTAAAAAATTGTGAAAGCTTTGAGAACCACTCTTAGGATGTCATTCCGAGATGTCATTAAACGGAATCTATACTTGTGGGAGATTCCAACTGAAAAATTGCCGGAGTGATAATTGATTTTTGGCGATTCAATGTTCTCTTTATACACTTTAACTTTAAAAATACTTTAGTCACTTTTTATTAAGACACTTATTAGGAATTGTGAGATGATAAAAATATTAGCAATTGACGATAACAATGATAATTTAGTTGCACTTTCGGCAACATTACGAATTTCTATGCCCGAGGTCACTGTTATAACTACAACTACTGGGAAGATTGGCATAGAATTAGCCGAAAAAGAGCAGCCGGATGTAATTCTATTAGATATTATAATGCCAGGTATGGACGGCTATGAAGTTTGTGGTAAACTTAAGGAACTTGAATTAGTAAAACATATTCCAATTATAATGCTTACGGCTGCTAGAACTGATTCTGAAAGTAAAATAAAAGCTCTTAATTTGGGAGCAGATGCATTCCTTGCAAAACCGATTGAATCATCAGAACTTATGGCTCAAATAAGGGCAATGCTTAGAATTAAAAAATCAGAAGATGTATTAAGAAATGAAAAAGACTACCTCGATCACATAATAAAAGAGAGAACTCGTGACTTAGAAAAGGAACTTGTTAAGCGCATCGAAACAGAAGAAAAATTAAGAGGTATTTTGAAAGATCTTGAGCAGAATAAAAGAGCTTCTCTAAATCTGATGAATGATCTGCAACGAGAAGTTATTGAAAAAAAAGAGACACTTGAACGATTAGAAACATCAAAATTGCAGTTAAGAGAACTTAACAACCACTCACAAAATATTAGAGAGAATGAGAGAGCAGAAATCTCAAGAGAGATTCATGATGTAATTGGGCAGGCTCTAACTGCATTAAAATTTGATCTCTCTTGGGTTAAGAATAAATTATCGCCTACTAATAATGAAATATCATCCAAATTTGAAAATATGAATAAACTTATTGACGATACTACCTCATCAGTTCAGAGAATATCAACGGAATTGAGACCTGGTCTTTTAGATGATTTGGGATTAACTTATGCATTAGAGTGGCAATGCGATGAATTTGCAAATCGTATGGGAGTGAAATGTAAGTTAAAATTAATTCCCAAAGATATTTCCCTAAATGAAAAAATTAGTGTCGGATTGTTCAGAATAGTTCAGGAAGCTTTAACAAATGTTGCAAGACATGCTAAAGCTACAGAAGTTAAGGTTGTTCTTTCAAAGAATTATGACAATATTGAATTAAAGATAGTTGATAATGGAATAGGGATAAATGAGAAAGAATCAAATAATCCTAAATCATTGGGGTTGCTCGGTATTACAGAGAGAGTATTCGCATTAGGTGGAAAGGTCAGTTTCATTGGTAAAAAGGATATTGGAACTGAGGTTAAAGTTGTTATTCAATTAGAAAATGAAGACGAATTGTTACTGTTTAACTAGAGAATTAAGGGAACTTATGAAAATACTAATTGCAGATGATCACTCAGTTGTTAGAAAAGGCTTAAGTCAGATAATTAAAGAGATGCCAGAAGTTGCAGAAGTAGAAGAAGCCAAAAATGGGGAAGAAGTTTTACAGAAAATAAAAATAACAGAGTTCGATCTAATAATTTTAGATATATCTATGCCTGGGAAAAGTGGTTTAGAGATTTTACAAGAATTGAAAATATTACACCCAGATTTGCATGTATTAATATTATCAATTTATCCTGAGGATTTGTTTGCAATTAGGGTTTTGAAAGCAGGAGCTGCGGGGTATCTTAATAAAAATACTGCTCCTGATGAGTTAGCCATTGCTATTCGTAAAGTTGCATCTGGTGGTAAATATATTTCCAGAACTTTGGCTGAAAAACTTGCTTTCACATTTGGAAATGATAAGAATAAACTACCACATGAAAAATTATCAGATAGAGAATTTCAAGTTATGCGTCTAATTGCTTCTGGAAAAACATTGAGTCAAATTGCTGAAGAACTCTTTTTAAGCAGTAAAACTATCAGTACATATAGAGCTAGAATTTTGGAAAAAATGAACCTTGAGTCAAGTTCAAGTATTACAAACTATGCAATAAAAAATAACCTAATCGATTAGTAGTTCTTGTTCTGTAAGTAAATTCCCTACAATACTTAAATTATTTATCTTACCATAAAACCACTTTTTACCTCATACCAGAGGCTAAATAAATAACATATTTTCTTAAGAGAGATTTATACTGTTTAAATAATTCTTATAAAAGTTTAAAAAGACTAAACTTTTATATAATGAATTAATTATTAAATGGAGGTTTATATGTCCGAAATTATAATAGCAATCACGTCTATAATAGTTATTCTATTGATGGTAAAGGGTCTACAACGTTTTTGGAAAATACGAGAATATGAAAACCAATTATTTGAGACAGAATTAGAGGATTGAGAAGTCTAAAAACTAAAACTGATGATGTACCTATTAAATATGTCTCCAATATGTGAAACAACTTCATATTGGATTGTAAAATTTACAACAGACAGATTAAAAGCAAAACAGATTTACTCCTTAACACTGATACCTCTCTCTGTGCTTAGAGTATATCATTTACATGTAGTTGCATCACTTTATACTATGAATTCAGGAGACACAAATGAAATATTTATTGCTGATAATTACTAATATAATATTTATGCTAGGAGCTACTTTTGCTAACTATTCTAATGTTGATAATATATCAGATCGATTTTCAAATTTCCATTCAAATAATATAAATAATTGTTTTATTTGTCATCCCAATAATGAACTTGGAAATAGTAGTAAAGCTTGGAAGTTAAAACTAGCTAATACTACAGATACTCCATACAATAACTTATCAAATATTTCAGAGATTGGAGAACCAAATGGTTCATCAAAAATTTGCCTTAGCTGTCATGATGGGACAATTGCAAGTGATCAATTAGGTAGTCAAATATTAAAAGGAATCATATTTAGTAATACTTTAGAGAACAATCACCCAATCTCTTTCTATTATACTTCATATCTTGCACAGAAAGATGGGAAATTACACGACCCTAAATTTAGGAAATCTGGGTTAGGTGGAACAATAGAAGAAGATTTGTTAATAGATGGTAAATTAGAATGCATATCATGCCATGATATTCATAATTCAATGAATCTCGAAAATCGTTTAATAAAGTCTAATTATCGTAGCGCTCTATGTTTAACCTGCCATAATAAATAGTGAATAATATTCCCCATGAGTAGAGTGGATCAAGTTTTCAAACTTCAAATTTTAAAAACTCCAATTTATATCATATGAGAAAAATAAAAAATGAGTATACTGAAGCAATTAAATTAGTTCATCTTATAATAGTACTAAACCAAAATTTATTTTGTACTAATATAGACTACAAAAGGATGCTACTTTATATACATGGAGAATAGTTATCTCCTGATACCGAAAAATACTTTCATTTAATATATTAACCATAGAAGTTAAAAGTTAAATTAAAAAAAAGGTTGATATTATGAAGCTTCTAATAGTAGATGACTCAGAACTTTTGCAAGATAGATTAGTAATATTATTATCAGACATTAAAAATCTTAATATAATTGGTAAAGCGAAAAACTCAGTTGAAGCGAAAAACTTAGTTAAACTACAACTCCCTGACATTATAATTACTGATATTCGAATGCCAGGTGGAAGTGGAATTGACTTAATTGAATCTTTAAATGAGAATCACCAAAATCTTATAAAGATAGTGTATACAAATTATCCCTACCCACAATATGAAAATAAATGCTCTGATATTGGTGTTGAATATTTTTTTCATAAGGGAAGTGATTCAGAAGAACTTTATAGCACTGTTAAAAAACTATGTGCCGATAATTGAAGCTGAAGAATCTCCAAGTCCAAAATAATTAATAGAGGATAAAATGTTTGAGTTTGAAAAGTTAACAGAAAATAGGGGGGTAGAGCAAATGACAAAATCAATTTTTTTTGATACAAACGGGAACTCTAATCATTATGAGGATAGTATAAAATCTTCAGTAAATGATAATGCTAATTCTAAAAATACGTCTGAAGAAATATTCAAACTTATGGTCTCTGCTTCAAACGATGCAATTATTATGATTAATAATAGAGGCAAAATATCATTTTGGAATAAAGCTGCCGAAAAAATGTTTGGTTATAGAGAAGAAGAGATATTTAATAGGGACTTACATAAAATATTAACGCCAAAACATTTAAGAAAAGCAAGCATGGAAGGATTTGAAAAATTCAGAGATACTGGCAATGGAAATGCGATAGGTAAAACTTTGGAATTATCTGCTCTTAGAAAAAATGGTGAAGAATTTCCAATAGAGCTATCCCTCTCTGCTCTCAATCTTGATGGTGAATGGAATAGTATTGGTATTGTAAGAGACATATCAGATAGAAAAGCAAAAGATGAGATTATAAAACAGCAAGCCACATTTGTAAATAATAACCCAGCTCCGGTTCTCATGTCTAATAAAGAAGGTGTTATTATTTCTGCAAATCCTGCTGCGAACAAAGTTTATAAAAGAGATCTCATTGGAATCAGCATTTATACTCTATTTAATAATCTAGATAAAAAATCATTACAGAACCTCAATCAAAATTCTTCAGTACAATTTGAAGAGAATATTGGTAATAAAACATTTTTGATAACTCTAAATGAAAGTATTCATTCAAACTCATTTTATTTATACGGAAGTGATATTACTGATAAAAAGAGGGTTGAGAATGAATTAAGAATTAGTAAAGAAAATTATCAAAGCCTAGTTCAGAATTCATATGTAGGCATTTATAAGAGCAACAAATTTGGAGAACTACTGTTTGCCAACCATGCATTTCTTAATATTCTTGGATATGAAAGCATTGAGGAGTTTAATAAAGAGAAATCAATCACTGATCTTTATGTTGATTCTGAAGAAAGAGAATTTTTCCTAAATATTCTTGAAGATGAGGGGACAATTTTTGGCTTTGAGACTAAACTAAAAAGAAAAGATGGAATAGAAATTTTAGTAAAAGTGAGTGCAAAAGTAATTATAAAACAGTCGGATAATGAAATTATTTATCAAGGGGCTATTCAAGATATTTCTGAAGAGAGGAAAAATGAAGTAGAAATCAATAAGCTTCACCGAGCAATTGAGCAAAGTAATGTTTCAATTATTATTACAAATTCGGAAGGTATCATTGAATATGTAAATCCAAAATTTGAAAAAATTACGGGCTATTCTAGTGCTGAGGCAATTGGGGTAAATCCAAGTATTTTAAAATCTGGCGAACAGAGTAAGGAGTATTATAATAATCTGTGGGATACAATTAAATTGGGGAATGTTTGGACTGGTGAATTCCATAATAAGAAAAAAAATGGAGAATTATTTTGGGAATCTGCCTCAGTCTCTCCTGTAAAAGATGAAAATGGAATAATAACAAATTATGTAGCGGTTAAAGAAAATATAACTCAAAGTAAATTAATGATTGAGAAATTAAAAGAAAATGAGGAAATGTTAAGTGTTATATCGGAAGCATCTGGAGATGCATTCTATAGGTTAAATTATGGTGATATGGACTATAATTATATGCATCCAAATTTTGAGAAGTTAACAGGATACACTCCACAGGAAACTAATCTTTCAAAGATTGTCTTTAAAATTGAACAAAACAACAAGCCTATAGATGTTAGTAACCTTATTAATAGTAGAATTAGAAAGCAAGGGGAGTCCCGAGAACTAGATTATTTAATAAAAACAAAAAATGGTGAGTTTAAATGGCTAGCTGATCGGTCCTACCCCTGGTATGACAATACTGGTAATATAAAAGGTACTATTGGAGTTCTTACAGATTTAACAAAAAGAAAAGAAATAGAAGAAAAACTAATTGATGCAAAGGAAAATGCTGAAAACGCTTCTAAATTGAAAACTGAATTTCTAGCTCAAATGTCTCATGAGATAAGAACTCCACTAAACATTATGTTGTCTTATATAGAATTCTTGAGAGATGACGTGAAAGATAAGATTGATGAAGATGTGTTTGATAACTTAAATATTATTGACTCTAGTGGAAAAAGATTAATCAGAACAATTGACTCAATATTAAATTTCTCAGAAGTAAAATCAAACAACTATGAAGTAATCAACGAGGAAATGGATTTATATGGTGATGTTTTGAAACGTATTTATAATGAATTTTATCCACTTGCTAAAGAAAAACACCTAAACTTCACCTTGTTAAATAATGTAAAGCAAAAATTAGTATGCGTTGATAAGTTTAGTATTATGCAAATATTTACTCATCTTGTTGATAATTCAATAAAATTCACTAAATCTGGAAATATTGAAATTAGTCTGTCATCGTATAAAGAAAAACTCAGAGTAGATATTAGCGATACAGGAATTGGTATCTCAGAGAAATACCTTTCCAATATTTATGAACCATTTACGCAAGACGATTCTGGCTATTCTAGGAAATATGATGGTAATGGAATTGGGCTTGCACTTGTTAAAAAATATTGTGACTTGAACAATATTGCAATTAAAATTACAAGTATTAAAAATAAAGGTACAACAGTTCAATTAATATTTAATAGTTCAATAAAAACACTTAATTGAGAGAATAAAATGAGTAAATCAAAATTTAGAAATAACAACCTAATTATCAAACCGCTTCGAATGATTGCCCTAATTACTATATTTGCTGGTATTACAGCACTAATTTTTGAAGTAAATTATTTTGCCGAGTTCTCAATTGGTTTATACTTTAGTCGGCTTATTGCTACTACTATTGGTTTTATAATTTTAGCAGCTACATTTACTTATTATGGAAGTAAATACTCTATTCTGTTTATTCATATACTCTTATTGTCCATTATGTTGTCTTTTGGTTCTATAATATATTTAATTCCCAAAACACTTTTAATTAATTCTCACCTTTTGGCGCTAACAATTTTTACAACGGCATTATTCTTGAGTTGGGACACAAAAAATCAAATAATAGTAGCCATATATTACAATATTATTTTTGCTACATCAATCTTATATAATAATAATTCTATTTATTCTCTTCCAAATGTTTTTGCAAATGTAATATTTGTACTAATCATGAGTGTCCTAAGTGTTGGCGCAACAACAATTAATTCAAGATTAAGAGAAAAATTATTATGTAAATCTCTACAAGCAAAGGAAATTCTTGACAATTCAATTGAAGGAATTTTTAGAATAACAGAGAGTGGGGTGTTGGTTTCTGCAAATAATGCATTTTACTCAATTCTAAAAGAATTAGATTTTACTCTAAGTGATAAAATGAATTTTACAGATGGATTACTAGTTGAAAATAGTCTTGATAGTATTCTTAGTGAAGTTAACGAACATGGATTTGTAAAAGATCACATAAAGGAAATCAAACTTACTGATGGTTCAAAAATGTTTTTCAGCCTCAATTTGAGACCTAGTATTGTAATTAAAAAATCAAGTGTTAAACATTATGATGGAAGTATTCTTAATGTAACTGAGAGAATTCTATCAGAAAACAAGCAAATTGAAACTCTATTAAAATTACATGATGCAAAACTCATTCAAGAAAAAAATAGTTTAGAAGCCCTAGAATTAAAAGATAGTAAAATTCAACTACTTGCTAAAATAAACCATGAATTAAAGACACCAATAAATTCAATATCATTAATTCTTGATATGCTCACAACAGATTGTATTAAAACAGATGAGGAGTTGAAAGAATATGCTCTCTCTGCAAAAACATCGATAGATGCTTTGCTTGATACTTTGGATAAATATTTGGACTTTACTAAAATTGAGGCTGGAAAATTAGAACTAGAAGTTGAGTTATTTAATTTTAAAGGCAAAGTTGATGAATGTCTAAGTCTCCTTACACCGTTAGCAGAACTAAAAAATATTTCACTTAGTGCTCGTATAAATAACGATATTCCTAATTTAATAATGGGAGATGGAGATCATTACAAACAAATTGTGATTAACCTGGCAAATAATGCACTTAAGTTTACAGATTCAGGAGAAGTAACAATACTAATTAAAAAAGGTGAAACAGTTGGGGATGATTTTGAGATTATAACAGAAGTCTCAGATACTGGGCGTGGAATTCCAGAAGATAAGATTTCTACTCTATTTATGCCTTATCAACAAGTTAATAGTAAAAATGATAGAAAATATGGATCAGGTCTTGGGCTAATAATATGTAAAGAATTAGTGAAACTTCTAGGAGGCAATATTCGAGTACAGAGTGAAGTTGAAATGGGATCAGTTTTTACATTCAACTCAATTTTTCAGAAATTTGAAAATACTGAAAGCGTACCGGACAATTTAACATTTCAAGAAAATTAAAACACAAATGGATTGGGAGTTATCATGGCTTATATAAACTGGAAAGAAACGTACGAGATCGGTTTTAAAATTATTGACGAACAGCATCAAAAACTTATAGAATACATGAACGAACTATATTATGCACAGACGAATGGAACGGGTCAATATCTTGTAAGTGAATTGCTTGAAAAATTAGCAGATTATACACACTATCATTTTGCAACTGAGAAAAACTTATTTGAACAATACGAATATCCCACTGCAAATGAGCATATAATTGAACACAATTATTTTATTGAGCAAATTGAAACCCTACAAAGAGAGATAGCAAAAAACAATTTATTGCTTTCACTTAAAACTCTTGATTTTCTTAAAGATTGGACAATAAATCATATTCTTGGAACTGATCAAGAATTTGGTGATTATGTACATTCGCGAGAATTTGGTGAAACGTTAAAGGTGATATAATGAATTTTAACAATAATAAACAATCTGATTTGTCCATGCTGGATTCAATCATTGAGTCAACTTCTGATGGAATTCTAGTAGTTTCAACAAATGGAGAAGTGCTAAAAGCTAATAGTAAATTTAAGCAGCTTTGGAATATTTCTGATGCTATTTTTGAAACTTATAACGATGAAAAAATAATTTTTTCAATCTTAGATCAGTTGGATCAGCCGGAATTATTTTTAAAAAAAGTTCATGAACTTTATAACCAATCTAATGATGAAAGCACAGATGTGCTTAAATTTAAGGATGGAAGAATATATGAACGTTACTCGGCTCCTTACAAAATAGAAGAGAATATTATTGGACGTGTTTGGAGTTTTAAAGATGTAACTAAACAAAAAGTAACTGAAGAAAAGCTACTTAATGAGAGGTTACTATTTCGTACAATTATTGATATCCTTCCTGATGCAATTTATGTAAAAGATTTAGAATTGAAAAAAAGACTAGCTAACCGAGCTGACTTAAAAAACATTGGCTGTACTACTGAAGAAGAAGTAATTGGTAAGACAGATTTCGATTTTTTCACACATGAATATGCATCCTCTTTCTACAAAGATGATAAAAGTATTATTGAAACTGGCAACCCTGTGCTCGACAGAGAAGAGAGCTTTCTTGACAGCGAAGGACGTAGAAATTGGTTGCTAACTACTAAAATTCCATTACTTGATAAAGATGGTAATATTTCAGGAATAGTTGGTGTTGGTCGCAATATTACAAAGCGGAAAAAGAACGAGCTAATTAGAGAAGCGCTCTATGAAATCTCAGAATCAGTTTTAACAACAACCGATATAAAAATGCTTTACCAAAAAATTCATTTAGCGGTCGGTAAATTGATGCCAGCAGATAATTTTATTATTGCACATTATGACGATGAAAAAAAGATACTCTCATTTCCATATATGGTTGATGAGTATGATGAGCAATATGCCCCTAAGCAGCTGGGTAAAGGATTGACAGAATATGTTTTAAGAACTGGCAAACCTGTATTAGTTGATGCTCAAAAGGATTTAGAATTGTGTGAAGCAGGTGAAGTAGAACTTGTAGGAACACCATCTGAAATTTGGTTAGGAGTTCCATTAAAGGATGATGATAAGGTTTCGGGTGTTATAGTTCTACAAGATTATAAAAACCCTAACGCTTATAGCAAAGACGAAATGCAGTTACTTGTCTTTATTTCTGAACAAATTGCTTTGGCAATAGCACGAAAAAGAAATGCAGAAGAGAGACAAAGATATTTAGCAGAATTAAATGAACTAAACCAATCAAAAGATAAATTCTTCTCTATTATTGCTCACGATCTAAAGAATCCTTTTATCACATTACTTGGCTTCTCTGAAATTTTGCTCTCTGATTATAAGGATCTACAAAGTGATGAGGTTTTATTCTTTATAAACGAGATGAAGGAGACTGCCGATTTATCGTTTAATTTACTCCAAAACTTATTACAGTGGTCACGCTCACAAACAGGAAAAATAGAATTTCAGCCTCAGATCTTAAATTTATTAAGTATTGTTGAACAAAATGTTTTGCTTGTGAAAAAATCAGCGGAGAAAAAAAGCATATTACTTACTAACAAAGTTATAAGTAATCTGGAAGTAAATGCAGATGAAGATATGCTTAATACAATTATTCGAAATCTATTAACTAATGCAATAAAGTTCACTCCTAGAAATGGACAAATATCTGTAGAGTTTTGCATTAATTCTGATTCCGTTGAATTGCGAATAAAAGATTCTGGTGTTGGAATGAGCGAAGAGACGGTTTCAAAACTATTTAGTTTGAAGAGTACACAATCATCATTTGGTACTGAAAATGAATCTGGTACAGGATTGGGATTGATTTTATGCAATGAATTTGTTGAAAAGCATGGCGGCAAAATTTTAGTAAAAAGTGAACTAGGAAAAGGAAGTACTTTTAGCTTTAGTTTGCCCGTAACTCAGAAAGTAGTTTCGAGCAAGAGTACTCTAGAAGCTATGCATAGTTAATTTTTAAAATTGTTGGTATACAAGTAAAATAATTTAGGGATCTTTTTTATGAGTGGAAATTCAAAATATTGTAATTTTTTGTTGAATGAATCAAAAAAAGGAAGAACTAATTGTTATATCGATCTCTGTTCCATTGGTCTTCGCAAAGTTTTTCCCCTTGTTTTTGAACTAGTACCAATAAGAAAAGAAGCAGCCAAAATTTCTTCAGAAGTGTTTTTGATTGGGTTGCGAAATATAAATAAAATCCAAAATGTAAATGAATTTGAAAAGCTGATTAGTAGAATTATAATTCTAAAATGTGTCAATTATTTAGTTGATAATAATCTTGAATTGCTAGATGATACAGACATAACAAACTTAAGCGAAGATTTTAAAAGCTCTTTTTCAGATATTGAAAAAGAAATCTTGAAATTATCATCTATTGAAAGAGTTGTAATAGTTTTGTGTGACCAAATTGGACAAACGGTTGAAATTGTTGATGAAATTTACAAAGGAATTAATTTAAAAGAAATTGTAGAAACACTAAATAATGTACGACAAAAATTGATTATAAAGTTCCCATCTAAAAATAAGCTTCAGTTTAGTAGTGAGTATCTGAAAAAAATAGATGCCAATCCAAGTACAACTGAAAAGGTTGATGCTCAAGAAACAAAAAAGAATAAAACAAAATTATTACCTGAGCAAATAGAATATTGTAAAGAATTACTGAATAATTTATTTGTTAATCTTGAACCAGATAGTGAAATAATTGAAAATTTACGTATTTCTCTACTCAAAGAAGAGACAAATAAAATGCTTAATAAGAAGGTATCGGTTGATGAAAAAGAGATCTTAAATAGTGAGAAATTATTAAAGAAAAATCAGAAAATTGAAAAGTTTATTCACAAAAGAAATAGAGTAGCATATTTATTAGCCAAATATGGTATTAAGAGTAAAAGCATTTTGAAAATGGCCATCTCTGTTGGTATAAGTGTAATTATACTAATAGCATTTTTAATGATTGCAAATATTCCGGAAGCATGGATAATTTCTAAGGATGATATTATTGCAACTGTAAACGGAATAAATACCAAGACTATCGAACTGAGCGAGAGTGATATAATTACAACTTCAAATAATAGGAGAACAAAATTAGAAAAAGGTGAGCATACATCAATTGAAATTTTTGAAAATTCAGAATTTGTAATCAGCAAAGTGACAAGTTCGGAAAATGTATTTGAATTAAATTCTGGATCATTAAAATTTAATTCGACATTTAATTCACAAAAAGATTTTAATGAATTTGGAATTTATAATAGAATAAAAACACCGATTTCAACTATTGTGACTGAAAATTCAAATTTTCTGTATTCGATTATTAAGTCGAATGGATTTGATTTAGAAGTAGAAAGGGGATTGGTAAGTTTGAAAATAGATAATTCTAGTAGAATGGTTTATTGTGGAAGTAACTACAATCTAAAATATGACGATTCATATTCTTTGGTCATACCATATCACAAAAATTCATCGGAAGACTTTATTAATGCAATAGAGCAAATATCTAAGGTGCCTACAGATATTTATGCATTAAATTATATTCTTAGAAACACTGAAGAGAAGGATATTCTTACATTGTGGCATTTACTTTCAATTTCAGATTTTCAAAAAAAGAAATTAGTTCTAGAGAAACTTAACCAAATACTTTTACTGGAAATAAATACAGAATCTAGTGAGGAAATGTTATTGTCTGAAGAGACGAAACAAGATTTATTGGATTTTATTATTAGTGATCTACTTATAATGAATGATGAGTGGGATTCAAATTATATAATTACTAAACTTTAATGGGACGGGTAAAATGGGAAATCAACAAATGTTATTAATTGCTCTTGGTACTATTATAGTCGGGATTGCTATTATTGTTGGAGTAAATTTATTTTCTGTTTCATTTTCTGATCAGGTCAAAGACTTGGCAATACATAAGGTTCATGATATTGGAATGAGAGCTAATGTTTATAGAAAAACATCCACTGATCTTGGCGGAGGTGGTGGGTCTTATAAAGGATTTAACAAGAATCTTAATGATCTTCTTAAAGAAGATGAAATTATCAAAAAATTTAAGTTAAAAGAAAATAAAAATAAAATTACAATAACTCTTACCTTAAAGAGCAAAGCTGATAATAATAAAACATATAGAATTCTGGGAGTATATGATCAAGATGGTTTAGTTAAGCTAAGATATTATGAGGCTGATAGAAAAAAATGGGTATGGCTACATAAGAGAGACTAAACTGTTGGTTCTCAATCATTATTAAATGAATTAATAAATATTTTCTTTTAGTTGATTGCGCTTAGGATGTTCCTACACTTAAAAGTGGTTATATATATTATATGTTTAATTGTTCATAAAATTAAATAGATGCTTCATGTCTGGTTAACCTGAAGTGGTCCTCAGTGGCGTCAGCAAGAGTAGAGTCTTCTGGCGCCGTATATTTTTTTAGTAAAATTAGGGAATTCAAAAATGAGCACAAGTTAAATGATGATAACATTAGAAGTGACCTGCCCCCCAATTAGTGTTCACTAATTGGGGGCAGGTCATAACTAGTTTACCAAACGATGGCAAAATTTGGGCCGAAAGCGATTTAGGAAAAGGGAGCAAATTTACTTTTACTCTAACATCCAACGTCAAATATATTTAATCTGTAATTATACTTTAATAATTATTTAGTATGATTTAGCGGTGTAAATATAAGAGCGAAATTACAGATGGAATTAAAGCATTATTTATATAGATTATGGAATGAATAATTTTTTAACAATACACGTTGGTTAAATATGATTTCATTATTAAGACTCAATATTATTTGTACTGTAATATTGTCTTTATCTGTTAATTTATTTGGGCAAACAGAAATAAGTAGCGACTCGTTATATCAGATGTCAATTGAAGAGTTAATGGGTATTGATGTAAGCACAGTCACAAAATTTCAACGAGATATTAAGACACTCCCAGATTTTGTAACAATTATTAATTCGGAGCAAATTAAAAACATGGGGGCAAGAACTATTGAAGATGTTTTAAAGATTGTTCCTGGGTTTAATTCCACTATTAATCAATTTGGTCTAAAAGAATTTGAAATCAGAGGATTTACCTCAACTAATTCTGCAACAATTAAATTTTTAATTGACGGTATTTCTATAAATAATAATGTATTTGGTGAAGCAACTCGTGTCTTTGATGATATGTCACTTGATGGAGTTGAAAGAGTAGAAATCATTAGGGGCCCGGGGAGTGCAATTCATGGTTCAAATGCTATGCTTAGCGTAGTTAATATTATCACAGATAAATCTACTAACAAAGATGAATTGAATATTAAATTAAAAGGAGGATCATATAGCACATATGAGTCTTCAATCGAGTTCCAAAAAATTATTTCAGAAGACTTCAAAGTTTGGGGAACACTAAATTATCTCAAAACAGAAGGTCCAGAATTACTTATTGAAAAAGACAGAATCTCAGATTATCCATTTCCATTAGCTCCTGGTTTAACAGATTATACAAATGAAAAAATCGACATACGTTTTTCAATGTTATATAAAGATTGGAAGTTTAATTCCATTTATGTAAATAAATCGAGAGGTCCTTTCATAGGCCCCTCATATGCTTTAGTGGAAAGGGGAGAATTTAAAAATAATGAAAAGTATTTTCTAGCTAATTTGGAGCATAATCGTCAGTTGAATAAGGACTTATTGCTAAAATATAAGCTATACTTTAAGAGAATGTATTTTTCACCTGATGGTCAAATATTTCCGCCGGGGTTTGCGGAACTGAATAGAAACGGAACTCCACAAGATATAAATTCTGATGGTGCTGTGGATATATTCCCTGATGGAATGATTGCAAAA
>CBDUTO010000002.1:0-85932 GCA_965370315.1 uncultured Melioribacteraceae bacterium | reverse complement strand
CTGATCATATTAAATCTCTTGTTAAACAAGCTCCATTCCAGGAGCATTATGTGGTCTCTTATTAAATCCAAAATTTTCATAAAATGAAAACTTATCTTTTGCAGCAAATAGCTGAATATCTCTGATATTATTGTCTTTACATTTACTTACTAATCGGTTTAGCAATTTACTGCCCAGTCCTTTTCCTTGATACTCAGGATGAATTATCAAGTCTACAATTAATGCATGGTGTACTCCATCAGCTATCACTCTTCCAAAACCAACTAGTTCATCCAAGTCGTATAATGAACATATATACCAACTATTTTTAATGGCCATTTCTAAGTCTTCAAGTGAAAAATTATACTCTTTATTCCATCCGGTAGTTTGGAATAAATTCCAATAATCTTTAGAATTTGGTAATGTATTCTTGAATATGATAGTGTGTTTTTTCTTATTAGTCATGGTGTATTATTTGTAATTGTTTTTTTTTCAAAATAATTAAGTTTGTATGAATTAACAATAGAGATTAAAGATTATGTATTTAGATAAGTTAATGGCTGCTGTACTATAAGATGATGCAGATTAGGGAATTTGTGGAATAATTGCTAAAATAATTGATGACAATATGTTTTTGTTAGCTTTAGTTATTTCAATTTTACAAGTGGATGATTTAAACCAGTCACTTCATTTTTTCAGCCTTTTTATATCTTGTTCCAATTCATTAAAACTCTCTTTTTTTTCTATTTGTTTTCGAGAAACTTTATGCTTTTCAAATTCTTGCACCGATTTTTCCAGTGCTTTTTGATGTGAAATTTTGCCGGCATGAGTTAAAAGGTCTCTTTTATTCATCTTAATAATAACATCCAATTGCTCAATCCAGTCCATCATATACATTGGCGTTTGCTGTTGTGCCATTGTTTCGGCAAATGCGAGATATTGCTCAACCAAAAGTCCAAGTAATTTTATCTCGCTTTCATTTAGATAATTTTTAGCAATACTAATATCTGACTTTTTTATTTTTTCAGCATTATTTTTGTCGAAGGATTTCATACCCATCAAAGGAAGTGTTGCATCAATTCGGCGATATACTAATTCTGCGGCAGTTTGTTCACTTATTGCCCAAAGTAATTTGTTTTGAACTATTTTAAAAAACTCAATTGTCTTTTCGTCTTTGAGATTATAATCTATACTTGTTGTATAAATATCTTTAACTTTTTGATAAAAGAAGCGTTCCGAAAGGCGTATTTCCCTAATTCGGTCCTGCAATTCATTGAAATAATTCATTGAATTGCCGGTTTTAAATCTATCGTCGTTTAAAGCAAAACCTTTTATAATGTACTCTTTTAATCGTTGTGTTGCCCAAATTCGAAACTCTGTTCCTTGCTGTGATTTTACTCTATAACCTACTGATATTATTACATCAAGATTATAATACTCAATTTCTCTTTCTACTTTCCTTAATCCTTCTTGACGAACTTGTCGGAATTTCCGACATGTTTGTTTTTGCTCTAATTCGCCTTCTTTATATACATTTATTATATGCTCTGTTATTGTGCTTCTGCCTTTGCCAAACAATAAAGCCATTTGTTCCTGTGTAAGCCAAACAGTTTCATCTTTAATATTAACTTCAAGTTTTATATTACCTTTATCATTTTTATATAAAAGTATTTCACCTTTATTTTCCATTAGTTGCCCTTATATAGTTTTAAACTTAATATTATCGTCACGCATTTTCAGAGAAGTGTTGGTTTTAAATTGTTTAAGTTTTTCTGCTTGGTGTGCTAGTTTTTTTTCATCCATATTTCTTTATCCTATTATTAATCCTTTCAGATTACAAACTTCGTCAAATAATTGAATTTCTCGGTAGAGCGTTGCCATTTCTCTTATATCGCATCTGGGCTATATGCTTTATTATTAGTATAGCACGAAAATAATTAAGTTTGTATGAATTAACAACTTAGAATAAAGATTATGTATTAAGATATGTTAATGTACGCTGCGCTTAATTATAGAAGTGTAGTCCGTAAAAGGTGGCTATTGTTTTTTATACATTATTATTGGCAGTTATTTCGGCAATTGTAAATCACAGTTTAATTCAACATCACCTATTTCAGCTCCTATTCTCTTATAGAATTCTATTGCATTTTTATTCCAATTAGATACTTGCCACCTAACTTTATTGCATTCTTCCTTTTTGGCAAATTCAATAACTGAATCTAGCAGTCTTTTACCGATACCATAATTTCTATAATCAGATTTAACATAGAGGTCGTCCATATACAATGACTTTCCAATCCATGTATGATAAGAGAAAAAATATGTTGAATATCCTAGAATTTGGTCATCCTCATTCACCGCCAAAAAACAGTTAAAGTATTCTTTTTCTCTCTGCATTTGCTCAACTGAATTAACCATCTTCTCAGGAACCTTTTCAAATTCAGCAAATTCTTTGAATAACTCAATAATGCTTGGATAATCATTTTCAACGGCACTTCTTATTTTAATTGTCATAGCTATTTATATCTTAATTGTTTTGGTTTCGATTTATGTATCGCATTTTCTACTATTTCATAAAGTTGTTGCTAAAATAATAAAATTTAACTTAATGGCGAACTCAACCTTCGAGGTGACTAAATTTAATTTTGATATGCTGGAAATAGTAAAAGCGTATAGTAGCAAAAGCAGAAAACCACGGAGTGGTTAAATATTTGTAGAATTAAATTAAATAATTATTAGGAACCACATTAGTGGTTCAATGTTTTGTTTAATAGTTATTTCAAACTTCTAATCTGTTTTTTTAGATTCAAATATCTAATAAATATTTTTTATCATATTCAACACCAAATTTTTCCATGAATTCTTTGTATTCTTCAGCAAATGATTTTTTGTGGTGATGTATTTCTTGATTTTTAATATATTTTACTACTTTATCAATATGTGAACGGCTATATGAAAATGCTCCATATCCATCTTGCCAATTGAATTTAATCTTATTCCATCTTTTATCTTTAATAAATTCTGTTGATGAAACTTTAATATCTTTAACTAAATTTGATACTGAAATTGTTGGGTGAATTCCAACAAATATATGAATATGATCTTCAACAGAATTAATTGCAATCATTTTACACTTATTGTTTTTTACAATACCTGTAATATATTTGTGAATATTCACTTTATGCTTTTTTGGAATTAATGACTCACGCTTTTTTACTGAAAATACAATTTGTATATATAATTGATGAAATGTATTTGCCACATTCCCTCCTCAATATTTACATAGAACCACTACGTGGTTCGGTTTAATAGATTTTCTTTTCTACAAACATTTGACCACTAACGTGGTCATTTTTCAACGCCTCAATTTATGAAAATATTTTCCCATCACATCAAAATAAAATCTTGCCTCCGTGTTTAAAACTCATATGCTTTTAATTTCCAAATTTAAAAAGTCTTCAACCAATATCCCAAAGCTACACCTAAGAATGTTGCAACAGCGTAACCAAGAGTTCCAACAAGAATTGCTGGTATTACAAGGCTTCTCCAATTGCGAGCTACAGCCATAGCAGCTGCAGTGGTTGGTCCGCCCATATTGGCGTTAGATGCAATCACTATTTCAGCTAAATCTAGTTTGAATAACTTTCCGACACCAAGTAGAAATAGAATGTGGATTGTTAAAATGAGTCCAGCAAAAACAAAAAGAATTGGTCCATATTTTAGAACAACAAAAATATTTGCGCTCGCTCCAATAGCAGCAAAGAAAATTTGCATCAAAAATGTTCCAATTAAATCTGCTCCCTCTATGCTTCCAATCTGTTTTGGAAAGATGGTTGCAAGCGATACAACAATTGCTGTAATTATTAAAATGCTTGTACCACCAATACCAGTAAGATCAGCAAGTAAATATCCAGTTGCACATATTGACGTAGAGATTGCTAACGCTTTAGAAAAATTTAGCAGAGTTATAGTAGACTTTGCTGAAATTTCTTCCGAAAGATTTTCAACATCTTTATCTGCTTCAATCTGATGCCTATTAGGAAAGCGATTCTTTAAAAATTTAATTGATGGAATTGCAAAGAGAAGTAAAAAGTAAGCAGCCATAACAAGATTATCAGCAGCAATTCCAGCCGCAAGTAAATCGCCCGATTTTAATTCCACAGCTTCTGCGGCTGCCACATAATTCATAGAGCCACCTATATATGTAGATGAAAATATTGCAGCAAGCTTCCATCCGTTTTCACCAAGTGGAACAACAAAGAATGCAACAATTGTCCCTATAACTGAACCCATTCCGCCAATGAAAAATGCCAAGAGAGTAGGACCAGCTTCTTTAATTATTTTTCTCAAATCAGCTTTGAAAAGTAACAAGGGAATTGCCAGTGGAACTAGGTATGACCAAACAATATCATACGAAGGAGCCGCACTTGGAATTATAGATAAATTGGATAATAAAAAAGTACCAAGAATTGCTATTACAACAGCAGAGAGTCGGGAGCCGATTTTTGTTGTTTCCGCCCAAAGACTAAATGCTGCAACTGAAATTAGTATCGCCCATAGTATCCAATGTTGCTCTGTTCCTATTAAAGTATTTTCCATATTCTATCTTTCTATATATTTTAATTGTTATTATAAATCCCAACCAAATGTTGTTTGTATTACATAATCGGTTGTTTCAGCTCCTTCAATAGGTTGGCTATCATAGTTAAGTGAGTAACCAAGCTTTATATAAAAATCACTACCAAGCAAGTCATACTTCAAATCTGCCTTAAAGTCATTTCTAACTCTATCTCCTTCATTAAGATTTTTATAAGCCATAGTATTTGCAAGCAAACTCAAATCGCCAAAATCAAACATATTTAATTCGGCACTAAAATATAGTTCAGAACTATTTCTGTCTTCCTGTGTTTGATCCGTAGATTGCTCAAAGTTTCCTGAAACCCCACCACCTATTGATAAATAAACTGAATTGGTATGAATTATATAATTACCAAATCCAATTTTTGGTGTGGAACGAAGCTTTAATTTTTGCTCATCACTCTGTAAAAAGTCAGCAGCAACAGATATAAACCAATCATATCCAAGAAAATAATTATAAGAAACATTTCCATTTATACGTTTAGTTTGCGCAACACTATCTTGCTCACTATATACAACATCAAAGGAGGCATCAGCTTTCCAGTTTTGAGCAAAGTATCCCAAGCTACTTCTCATATTAAATTGACGAAGGTTACTGTCTTTTGTAAGATTTAGACCAACGCCAAAGGAGGCTGACAACCTTCCAAGAAAGGTATCATTAAGGGGTTCAATTGCTACTATGCTTCTAGCATCCTTAACATAAATTGCATCTTGTGTCTCTATTTTAAATGCATCATTGTTCCCATAGAGTTCACCTACTAAACGAGCTCCATCAGTTATTGAGATAATAAATGTATTCCTACTATGTATAGTTGAAATTTTTTCCCACTCAATTTTAAAATCACTATCGCTATAGTCTGTTTCAATTGTTAGAACTCCACGATCCATTTGTTTTATTTCTCCAGTAATGGTCTCTCCATTTGTCGTAATTAGAGTATCAGTTTGTGCTGTGAGGTATGAGCTAATAGCCATAAATACAATTAAAATTATTGATGAAATGTTTTTCATTTATTGTCCCATTTTTCATTTGCCGTTTCATTTTTCATTTGCAAAAATAAGAAATACAATTTTAAAAAACAGATGTTACATCTTCTAAAGTTTTACAAAATAACAACAATTTAACATATTGCTTGTTTCAAATAATTTGGCGAAGTTGAAACCGAAAGTGAAAATTAAATTTATAAAACTTGAAAACGGAAGGCATATAATGAAAGCTTTGGTAAAGAAATTTCCAGAAAAAGGTCTTTGGCTCGATGAGGTTGAAAAACCTAACTATGGAGAGAAAGATTTATTAATTAAAATTAAAAAAACAGCAATTTGTGGAACTGATTTCCATATTTATAAGTGGGATGAATGGAGCAAAAATACTATAAAAACGCCTATGGTTATTGGGCATGAGTATGTTGGAGTTGTTGCAGAAAAGGGAAAGAATGTTAACTCGTTTGAAATAGGGGATAGAATTGTTGGAGAAGGGCATTTGATCTGCGGGAAATGCAGAAACTGCCGCAGAGGCATGTCGCACGTTTGCGAAAATACTGTGGGTATAGGCGTAAACATAGATGGTGCTTTTGCCGAGTATCTAAAAATACCTGCTTCTAATGCACTTAAATTGAATGACAGAATCTCAGATGATATGGGTGCACTTATGGATCCATTTGGAAACGCTACTCATACCGCACTCTCTTTTCCTCTACTTGGCGAAGATGTTCTAATTACTGGTGCTGGTCCAATAGGAATTATGGCCATTGCAGTCTGTAAACATGCGGGTGCAAGGCACGTTGTAGTTTCTGATGTTAATGACGACAAATTAGAACTCGCAAAAAAAATGGGTGCAACAAAAGTTTTTAATCCATTAAAAGAGGATATAAAAAAAATTAGAGACGAAGAAGATATTTTTCACGGCTTCGATGTTGGTCTCGAAATGTCGGGTGCTCCATCCGCACTAAATCTTATGATTGAAGAGATGTATAACGGTGGAAAAATTGCACTACTTGGAATTTTACCAAACGACACACAAATTCATTGGGATAAAGTAATTTTCAAAGGACTCGAACTCAAAGGAATCTATGGAAGAAAGATGTATGAAACATGGTATAAAATGGAGCAAATGTTATATAGTGGATTGGAGTTGTCGCATGTAATAACACACCGTTTTCACTATACAGATTTCCAAAAAGGATTTGATGCAATGGAGAGTGGGGAAGCAAGTAAAGTGATTTTAGATTGGTCTGACAAATAGAATTATTTAACACAATTCAAAGAGGCTTTGTGCTGCAACGTCTTACATGATTGGCACAGAAAATTTGAAATAACTTGTCAATCCCGCAAGTTTTAAGTGGGAGTCTTCAACAAAAGCAAGGGATTCCCGATAGTAGCATTCTAGAATGACATAGAATTATTTTGAATCTGTTTTAGAAAAATTAAATTGGAGTATAAAAATGTTCAACCAACAGAAAGAAAGATATGCAACTGAATTAGACGAAATTGAAAAAGCTGGATTATATAAAAGCGAAAGAATTATTACCACTGCACAAGGAGTAGAAATTAAAACCAAAGGTGGTGGAAGTGTATTAAATTTCTGTGCAAATAATTATTTGGGATTATCAAATAATTCCAGATTAATTGAAGCTGCAAAAAAAGCAATGGACGAATGGGGATTTGGGTTATCATCTGTTCGCTTTATTTGTGGAACACAAGATTTACATAAACAACTTGAAGCAAAACTTTCCGAATTTCTTGGAACGGAAGATACTATCCTTTTCTCTTCAGCATTCGATGCTAACGGAGCAGTCTTTGAACCATTACTAGGCCCAGATGATGCAATAATTTCAGATGAACTTAACCACGCCTCAATTATTGATGGTGTTCGTCTTTGTAAAGCTCAACGCTTCCGATACAAAAACAATAACATGGAAGATTTAGAAGTACAACTTAAAGCAGCATCAAATTGTAATACGGTTTTAGTAGTTACAGATGGTGTCTTTTCTATGGATGGAATTATTGCACAAGTAGATAAAATATGCGACCTTGCTGATAAATATGGTGCTATGGTTATGGTTGACGATTCCCACGCAACTGGATTTTTAGGAAAATCTGGAAAGGGAAGTTATGAATATTCTAATGCAGTTGGACGTGTTGATATAATTAGCACAACATTTGGCAAAGCTCTCGGCGGTGCTTCTGGTGGATGTATCTCTGGAAAGAAAGAGGTTGTTGATATGCTTCGCCAACGTGCTCGTCCGTATCTTTTTTCAAATTCACTTGCCCCTGCAATTGCTGGTGCAACACTTGAAGTTTTAGATATGCTTCAATCTTCATCCGAACTTCGCGACAGAGTAATGAAAAGCACACAGAAATTTAGAAAGGGGATGACAGAAGCTGGCTTTACAATTGTAGAAGGCGAACATCCAATAGTACCAATTATGTTAGGTCATTTAGAGAATGATGCACGACTTTCTCAACAGTTTGCTAATAAATTGCTTGAAGAAGGTATTTACGTAATTGGATTTTACTTCCCAGTAGTACCTAAAGGAAAGTCTAGAATTAGAGTTCAAATTAGTGCTGCACATACTGATGAACACATCGATTTTGCAATTGAAAAATTTACAAAAGCTGGAAAGGAGTTGGGAATTATATAGAGCCAAAGCAATTAAAAAGCAAGTAATTAAAAGTGTTGTAATAGAAAATAATTATGTTGAATATATTTTTTTTCTCGAAGTATAGTTGCGAAATTTCATTGAGTTTAAATTATACTCCATTCTCTATCAGATAACATTTTTTGGGAGATGAATATAATCATTATTACACTTTATAGGAGATAAATTCTTATATTACCAACACTTTTCTGGAGATATGAGGAAGTAATGAAAAGAGATTTATACATACAATTAAAAAACTGGCAAAATAAAAAAAAAAGAAAGCCACTTCTATTGCAAGGTGCAAGGCAAGTAGGAAAAACATATTTAGTGAACCAATTTGGTAAAAATGAGTACTCTCAATTTGTATCATTAAACTTTGAACAAGAACCTGATCTAAAAACTTTGTTTCAAGGAAGTTTATCTGCAAAAGCAATTATTGAAAATATAGAACTTTATATTGGAAAGAAGATTGATTCGCAAAATACACTTTTATTTTTTGATGAAATTCAAGAAGTAGAAGAAGCAATTACATCCTTAAAGTATTTTAACGAACAAGCACCTGAGTATCATATCATAGCCGCTGGCTCTTTACTAGGTGTTAGCGTTGGTAAAGAGAGAAGTTTTCCTGTTGGCAAGGTCAATTTTATTACACTCTATCCTATGAGCTTCTCTGAATATTTAAGAGCATTTGATGAAGAGCTTATTAATAAAAAAATACAAAACCTTAAAAAAATTGAACCTCTACCAGAACTAATACACAACAATTTAATTGTGCATCTTAAAAAATATCTTTTTCTTGGTGGAATGCCAGAAGTGCTACAAAGCTACAGAGAGAATAAAGACATTGTATTAGCAAGAGAAATACAAAATGAAATATTAGAATCATACATGAGAGATTTCTCAAAATATACCGACAAAACTCAAGCAATTAAAACATCTGAAGTATGGAATTCAATACCGTATCAGTTGGCCAAAGAGAATAAAAAGTTTAAGTATAGCGACGTTCGCAAAAGGGCACGTTCCTCAACATTTAATTCTACTATTGAATGGTTAAGAAAAGCTGGATTGATATATTTGGTAAATAACATCAGCACCCCCAAGCTACCTTTATCTGGCTATGCAGATAACAATGCGTTTAAAATTTATCTCTTTGATACTGGCTTACTTGCAGCAATGTTAAATTTATCATCAAATATAATAGTTAAAGGAACTGAGCTTTTTTCTGAATACAATGGTGCTTTTATCGAAAATTATGTTGCAAATCAACTTACTATTGGTGGAGAAAAAGAGCTGTTCTATTGGAGTTCTAAGAGCGATGCCGAAGTTGATTTTATTATACAAAACGATAGTGATATTATCCCAATAGAAGTAAAAAGTGGTTTAAGTAGAAACATAAAAAGTTTAAGAAGTTATGCTAATAAGTATAAACCAAAACTTATTGTAAGAACCTCACAAAGAAATTTTATCCTTTCAGAGGATTTTATAAATTTGCCACTTTACGCTATCTCTTCGTTAAAAAATATTTTAGTTGTTAATACATAATGATGAAGAAAATCAATCAAATAACAGTTTTTATTTCTTGTCCAGGTGAAGTAGATAATGAGAGGAAAATAGTTCAAGATGTTTGTAAAAGAATGTCTAATGTTCTTCAAAGAAGTAGAAAGCTTTCTATAAGGTCTATTTTTTGGAAGGATGATATACTGTTTGAAATAACTGGAAATGGGGCTCAAAATCAAATTAATAATTTTCTGGATGAAATTGACTATGATATTTACATTGGAATATTATGGAAATATTTTGGTGAGAAACAATTAAATGGTTATACTCCAACAGAAGAAGAATTTGAGATTGCTTTACAAAAACGGAAAAACTCACGGCGACCTAGAATAAAATTCTTTTTTAAACAAAATGGGAAAAAGAAAAATTGTATAGATTTCGAAGAAACTTCTAAATTCCAAGCTAGAGTGCGTAACGAAGGACTGGCAGACGATTTCCAATCAGATACTATATTCCAAGGAAGTGTTAATGAGTTTATTCTAGATGTAATTGAAAACCTGGATTATTTACCAAGAATAAAAAATGATAGAAAATTTAATACAAAGTTTGAAAAGGAATACATTCAAAGAAAAATAATAGATTATTCCACTTATCACTCAACTAGTTATCAATATTTCGGAAATGAAAATCTTCAAAATCTTAAAAGTATTATTAAATCTAAACAAAAAATTATACTATTAGGTGATGCTGGCATTGGCAAGTCAAAAGAACTAAAAAATGTTGAATATCAATTTTCAAAAAATGATTCTTCTTTATTTCCTGTTTTAATCAATTTGAATAAATATGGGGCAAATGAACTCACAAGTTTGTTTTTAGATGATTGGGATGAAATTCCTAAGAACCAACTTTTACTTCTAATGGATGGGTTTGATGAAGTTGAGAGTAAATATAGAAATGATTTGATAAAACAAATAGAACTATTTTGTGATAAATATCCAGAAAGTAGAATAGTAATTGCTTCAAGAACAAATTTTTATAATTCTGAAGACAAAAATGATGCAAAGGTTGGAACACTAAAATATTTTGAATCATATGTACTTATAAAATTATCTTATGAGCAGTACCAAGAATATGCTGAAGAACACATAAAGAAAAACAGTAAGATGTTTTGGGAAATAATTTCTCTTAATAAAATGCATGATTTGCTTGGCATCCCATTTTACTTAGTCTATTTGGTTAATAGATTTAATTCTGAGGGAAATCTACCTAATTCAAGGTCAGAAATTTTTGAAGATATTATAAGGAGTAGAATCGTATTTGATGAAGAACATTATAGATTAAAATTAGGTGAAGAACAATTACCTGATAGAAACAAGATACTAAAAGAATTAGAACGAGTTGCATTAGCAATGGAAATGTTAGGAAGAAATCATCTAACAAATGATGAATACATGATTATTGTGCCTCAGAAAGAAACAAGAGAATTGTTAAAACATAAGGTGCTTTTTAACAAGAAGAACTCAAACTGGGAATTTGAGCATCAAAGCTTTCAAGAATATCTAGCAGCAAAATTCCTTTCAGATAAAAGTTATCAGAAAACAAAATTGTTATACACATTTAAACCAGATTATAAAAAAATAATTCCAAGCTGGACAAATACATTATCATTTTTACTAAGTATGAGCAATGATGAATCTTTTAAAAAATGGATTATTAATAATGAACCAGAATTAACAATAAAATTTGAGCTAGACAGACTTCCTGAAAAAACAAGGGTTATAATGTTTAAAAAAGTATTTAAGGATTACAAACAAAAAAGAAATTGGATAAATTATCAAAAATATCGTTTCATAGAATTAGCAAAATTTGGTCAGTCAAAAACAATTGTTGTTTTCTTACTCAATCAATTTAAGCAAGAAAATCATTATACGACTTGGGGCAACGCTATAAACTTACTTGGTTATATGGATATACCATCAGAGTTAGGAAGCAAAGTAAGAAACAAACTATTAAAAATAGCAATCACTTATAATAATCCTACTATTCAAAATGATGCGATGATGGCTCTATCTGCCTTAAAATTTAATTCTAAAAAAGTAGTGGATACTTTAGTGAATGAGTTCCAAAATTCTGAGAATGATTGGATAAGATATGGATTGTATTCATTATTAAATGATAGTAAATATGTTTCTGAAAATGTTAAACTATATTTGGATGGGATAGCATATGTAAGATCACGGTTCTCAAATAAAGGGGAAAGTAGGTTAGGCAATGAGACCTGGGAATTGGAAAGGGGATTGAGTAAAATTACAGACACGCAAGCAATTAAAAGTATTCTACGATATTTTATCAGTAATCCAAGAGATTTAGAATACTATGGTATTAAAAAAGTTGCAGAAAAAATATGGTCGAATGTAATAACAGCTTTCCAAGAGGACAATTCAATTTTTGATTTAATGTTTGAATTGTTTTTTGCACTTAGAAAAGAGTACCTCGAAAACGAGGTTAAACAGTTGCATATCTTTTTTAATAAAACCAATACAAATACTATAGCATTCAAGAAAATTTATAATGAAAGTAAAACCAACGGATATGAATATCTACACTACCTGGGATACTTTTTAAGTGAAGGTTCTTTTGATTTTATTATTGAGAAGTATCAAGCTGGTTTGTTTTCAGAGAGCGATATGTGGGGTATTATTAGTATTGTAAGTTTAGAAAATGAGAATAATTATGAAGTATTTGTCGATTTTATAAACAAACAGACTAATAATAAATTTAGGCCAAAACCAAATCAAAATTTTGAAGAGGAACGGGAGAACAGACATACTAGGGAAGCTAAACTATTGTTTAATAAAGAAGCATTTCTAAAGGAAGTTCAATTAATCTATCATGACGAGGGTAAGAAAAGTTTAAGTAAAAGTGATATAAAAGAAATACAAAAAAAAGCCTATATAGAAAAAAAACATCTTCATGTTGTTATTGATGAGATTAAGAACTTGTCTACTCAAGAGCGGATAACATTTAATCAAGTAAAAACTAAGACTACAACTCAAAAATGGGAAAACTGGAGTATTAGCACTATATACAATTATCTGAATAACGATAAAAAATTTGAAGCATCTGAATTTCACATTTCTAAGGTAGAAAGATGGTGTAAAAAGAATATTAATAAAGTTGATTTTAATACTGCATTAGTTCAAGTTGGGAAAACTTATTCTACTAGTTGGATCGCAGTATTTCTATCATATTTCTTAAGAAAGTTTAAACTTAAATACCCTAAGAAAGTTTTACTTGACATGTTGTCTTTTGATTGGGATAACAAAGGAATATTTTATCTTCTTGATTTTCTAGAAATAAATGATATTAAGAATCGAATCAGATATAATCTTAAGTGCAAAAAATTAAACAATCATGAATTGATAAATTATCTCAATTTTGCAAAAGAATATGAAATTAAAGAACTGAAAGAATTTTCTGTTTTGATAGTTGAAGATAGTAACAAAGATTCGGAACTACGAGAACTTGCTCTGGATATTATTAATTCTGTAGATCGTATTGAACAAATTTTAATAACTATCACTGATGAATTTAAGTGGGATGTTATTGATTGGTTAGTAGAAAGAGGAAGTGAGCTATCAGAACAATTTTTACTTAATTTATTAAAAATTGGTTCAGAAAATGATAAGCTCAAATCTGCATTAGTACTGCTAAAACTAGAGAATATTGAAGGATTAAACTTTTACACAAAACATTTGGAAATGACAAAAGAGTATTATTCAGATAGAGCACTATCAAATCCCTTTGTAGCAATTAAGAATATAGAAGCTCTTCCGTATATTTTAAGACTACTAAAACTTTCATACTTGCCAATATTAAATGAAAAGAAAATTGATACACTATATGGATCAACTACAAGCGTATTAACAAAAATGGCCTTAGTCAATGAAGAAAATTTCATTCTTGTTAAAAGTGAAATTGAAAAATTTATAAAAAAAAATCAAAGCGAATTGGTAGACGTTTATTTCTTGTATTCTTTCATTGAATCCCTAGAACATCAGTATTACCTAAACAAGAGCGTGAAACCTTCAATTGATAATGTTGCTGAAGTCTTGAATTTATTGGAGAAATCATAAACGAAGATAGGGTGCTTGATATTGTTGATTCTCAAATTATGTAAAAAATATTTTTAGAATATAGTTTGAAAAGACTATCAAATTAATTCTACTTCACCAGTTCTAACATCATACATTGCACCAATTATATCAATTTCTTTTTTCTTATACATTTCATTTAAAATACTACTTTTAGTAGTTATTTCTGCAATTGCTAATTCAACATTTTTGCGTGCAACTTTATCTACGATATCTCTATCTTCGGAGCTGCATTCAGTAATTGAAAAACTATTTATTGCGGGTTTAATTTTTTGAAGTAATTCTGTTAAGTGTCCAAGTTCTGCATTATCACAAGCCCCTTTAACTGCACCGCAATTAGTGTGACCAAGTACTAAAATTAATTTTGCACTATTTAATTTGCATGCAAATTCCATACTACCTAGAATATCGTTGTTTACAATATTTCCAGCTATACGAATATTAAAAACGTCACCAATTCCCAGATCAAAAATTATCTCTATGGGAATTCTAGAATCGATACAGCTTAATATTATTGCAAATGGGGATTGATCTTCAGAGGTTTCAGCTATTTGTGACTTATAGTCTTTTTTAAATGGCTTATTCTTCTGAAAACGATTGTTGCCATCTATTAATGATTCTAAAGCTAACTCTGGTGTAAATCTATTTTTCATCATTTCATTCTTAGAAATCATTGAACAGACTCAGTTTATTCTAAAATTAGTTTTATGACTCATATAAAAAAAAAGCCAATTCCGGAAATAGGAATTGGCTTTTTTTGTTGTAGCGGGGACAGGACTTGAACCTGTAACCTTCGGGTTATGAGCCCGACGAGCTACCAATTGCTCCACCCCGCGATATAATATCTATTATAATAATCTTTGGATTAAAAACCCAATGACCTATATCACAATCAAAATTTAGATTCCTAATATAGGCATTGGCACGAAAAATGTCAAATATTAAGTGAAATAATAATTTTTTAACTCTATTTATGGATAAGATTATGTATTTTAGAGAAAATGGAAATATTTACACGTTGAAAGGTAAATTATGTTAAAATCACTACAAATTAAAGATTATGCATTGATTGAAAATATCAATGTCGATTTTTCGAAGGGGCTTAATATCATTACTGGAGAGACCGGAGCAGGTAAATCAATATTGATTGATGCAATGGGATTACTGCTTGGTGATAGAGCTTCAACACAGATTATTCGTAAAGGTGCAAAAAAATCTGTGGTTGAGGGTATTTTTGAAGTTTCAAAAAACAAAAATGTAGAACAATTTCTTATTAAAAATGATATTGATTATTTTGATGAGTTAATAGTTCGTAGAGAAGTCTCAATTCAAGGATCCAATAGATGTTTTCTAAATGACACTCCAGTTCCTTTAACAATACTTAAAGATATTGGAAATATGTTGGTAGATTTACATGGGCAGCATGAACATCAATCGCTTCTCCGAAGTGTTACGCATATCGATTTTCTAGATGAGTTTGGTGAGTTATCAAATTTATTAACTGAATACAAAACAGAGCATTCTAAGCTTTCAGATATTGCAAAGGAATTATTTGTATTAAAGAATAAAGAGAATTCATTAAAAGAGGAAAGGGAGGCGTACGAGTTTCAAATAAAAGAAATTGATGCAATCTCTCCACAAACTGATGAAGAGATTTCGATTAAAGATGAATTGAATATTTTGGAGAATGCTGAAAAATTACTTTTTCTTACAGGGGATATTTATGATAGAGCTTATGAGAATGAAAATTCAGTTCAGGATAATCTTGTTAAAATAGAGAGCAATCTAAAAGAATTGGCAGTAATTGATAATTCATTCACTGAAGTCTCAAATGAAATTGAATCAGCAATAGCAATTATTAATGATATCTCAGATTTTGTTCGTAGCTATCGGAATAAAGTTGAAAATGATCCTGCTAAATTAAATGAAATTAGAGAAAGACTTGGGGCTCTTAATCTTTTGAAAAAGCGTTATGGCGGAACTCTAAATAAAGTTATTGAACACCGTGAGAATATTGGAAAAGAGTTTGAGTTAACATCCAATTATAAAGAGAGGATTGTTGAACTTGAAAGCAATTTGGAAAATGTTAGAAGATCAACTGGTGAAATTGCTAAAAAGATATCGGGTGAAAGAAATAGAATAGCTTCGGAAATAAAGGGTGAAGTTGTAAAAGTTCTAGTTGAGCTAGGTATTTCTGATTCAAATTTTGAAACTAAAATATCCAATAACCAAGCAAACGATAGTTCGGCAAATTTTATTCTTGTTGACGACAAGAAATTTAAGTTTAACTCCAAAGGTTATGATGAAGTAGAATTCCTTATTTCAACAAATTTAGGAGAGGATCTTAAACCTCTCTCTAAAGTGGCATCGGGGGGTGAAATATCTCGTATAATGCTTGCACTCAAAACAATTCTTGCAAAGAACGATAAACTTCCGTTATTAATATTTGATGAAATTGATACTGGCGTTAGTGGAAGGATTGCTCAAAAAGTTGGCGGAGCCTTAAAATCACTTTCCACTTTCCACCAGATTATTGCAATTACACATCTACCTCAAATTGCTGGTCTTTCAGATGAGCATTTTACCGTTGAGAAGAAAAAAATAGGAACACGAGTTGTAAGTTCAATTCTAAAACTTGAGAGCGAAGAGAAAATTAATGAAGTTGCAAAACTTTTAAGTGGCGAAGATATTACTGATGCTGCAATAAAAAGTGCTAAAGAATTGATGGGGATAGAATAACGTTTTATTTCTACTCTTATATATTCCATCAACCAATTTTATAAAAAAGGTGTTCAAAATGAACACCTTTTTTAATTAATTTATTCTAAATTTAATTACAGAAATCTCTCATTTCTTCTGGATACTCAAGATCACTGAATTCCATTTCAATATTTGTCTGGGTTACAGTAAATTGGTATTCTAACCATTCACCATCAATATAAGTCCCAAATGTATAATTTATACCAAGTTCTAGACATGTACTTATTTGCCCATCTATAATTTGACCAATATAGCTCCAATTAAGATTTATTGGGTGGCGAATATAAAGTGGATAGTTATTGGGATAGAATCTGGATTTAACGGTTTCATCACTATTATGGCATACTGCAGTTGCTGTTGCTGTTACTTCAACCATTCCATTAGATTGTGTGATAGGGAAATCGACATCATTTCCGCATAAGTCGTCAATTTGCATCTCAGCAACTTTAACAGCTGGATAAACTGAATTATCCCATAACTCAGCAATTACGGGAACAGCTATTGGAGCATTGTATAAAGTCACATGTCTATCATTAGCATCAATATATCCACTATAGAAGTAACCATTATCAGAAACTCTTCTTGCTTTTATTTGCAAATATGGATAACATCCACCAGTAACATTTATTGTAATTCCTTCATAACATGCATCTTGGAACCAATCTAAATTCCAATATGATAAGTGATTTATTGTTGTTGAAACTCTGTAAAGACTTTTACCATTTGTTGTTTTAGCGAGTGCACCAGGTACTGTTACTTCACCTTCTTTTGTCCATTCACCATTTACTTCATCATAACTCCACAAAGGAATTTTATCACCAGGAGCTAATTTGGTTCCAGTCTCTGGATTTGTTAAATCAGCAGGAATACTTATTTGAATATCAACCCCTTGCCCAAACTGGTCAACACTAGTTCCATTAACTGTCATATCTATTGCTACAAAACCAGCAGTTACAAAACTGCCACGTTCAGTTCCAGTATTAACAGAAAAACCACCGGGGAAAGAGTTTAATGATTCTTCCTCTTGTGGATTAAAATAAGTAACTCTAGTTTTAACATCTCCAGTAAGTACATTTCCATCTTTATCCTTAAGAATAGTTCCTTTAGGAATAATAATGGTAGCACTAGCTCCACTTTTTAGCTCTTCCCCAGAAGATGCAACAATGTCTCCAGTTGTACCGCTATTGTCGGCGTCTCCATCTGTTTCATCAGATACAACTCCGTCAGGAGTATTATTAATATTAGCTAATTCGATTGAATGCGAACTTGCGCCAGGTGAAGCAATAAATACTTGCATACTTGATGAAATATAATTCGGTGCAGTAACAACAGCAGTTATCTCAACTGGAGATTCTGGAGTAGGAATAACATTATCATCAACAGCAAAATTTAATATTCCAGTTGTTGTTGTAGCATTTGCAATTTGTTCGTTTGTCATTGTAATAACTTTATTACCATCCTTTCCTTGGAAAGTAACAGTTACTTGATCTGGTTTTATTAAATTACTTGTTGCAGCATCATAAATACTTACAGAAACAACAGTTGTTCTAGCTAAAGTTTTTACTCTAAGTTCTAGCCCATCAACTGGATTTTTAACATCACAACTTGTAACAAGTAATGAAACCAGAAAACTAAAGGTTAGAATGAGCAAAGTTATTTTATTGTTTTTCATTTTTTCCTCTTATTAAAATTTATATGATAGGCCCAGAGAAACAACTGGATACCAGTTAAACCAACTTAAATTATCCTCAATAAGTTCTTCTTGATCTTCTGAAGCTGAAGGTTCTAAGAGACCGTTTGCAGTTAGAGCCACAATTGAGCCCCCTTGATACATTGTGCCAAGCTCAAATACAAATCCAAAACCGGAATCTCCTCCTGTTGGATTCCCAAATCCTAGCCCAATATAAGGAGCAATAGCATTGAATTTAATATTAGCATCCAGTGTTCCTAAATCTTCTGGAGTATATGTATCACCACCAACGGTATATGATTCTACAGGAGTTAGTACAGTATTTATTTCATTTAGATTAAACATTAATCCAGCAGTAAGTCTAAATGAACTAGATTGGAAAGGAAAATAATCACCCAAAACTGAGAATGACATTAAGCCTGCTTCAGCTTCAGCTTTGTAGTCATCAGTATCTTCGAGACTCTGATTGAGGGAGAAATAGTTGATTCCTATATGAGCATTAAACTGGTCACCAAAAGATCGGTACAACTCTACATTGCCTCCAAGCGTTGATGCCTTTACTGCAGTTGCCCATTCTTGAGCAGAAATTGTGATTGAACTTAAAACAAATAGCAACAGAATAAAAGGTAATATTTTTTTAATCATTACATCCTCCTATGGATATTTATTAGAACAGATACCTTTACTTTTGTAAAGTAATAGAAATATAAGAAAATAATTGTAGTAATACATTAATATGAGTATGATGCAAATCACAATTAATAAAAAAATTAATCTCTTAATGAAAAAGTTAGCAATATATATTCACATACCATTTTGCGATCACAAGTGTATTTACTGTGATTTTTATTCAATTATAAAAATGGATAATGTTTCGGGATTTATTGAATCCATCAAAAATGAAATCTCATCGTATGATAGTATGATGAATGAGATGGAAATTACCTCCATATTCTTTGGAGGTGGAACTCCTTCGTTGCTTGATCCAAAGGCTATTGCAGAAATTCTAAATCTATTTACAAAGAAGTATCACCTTTCTTCTAATTGTGAAATAACATTAGAAACAAATCCTGGAACTGTAGACTTACAAAAACTAAAAGATTTTAAGAATATTGGAATTAATAGATTAAGCATTGGAGTTCAATCTTTTAACGATTTGGAGCTCAAATTTTTAACTCGGATTCACGACAAACAACTTGCAATAAAAACGGTTGAAGATGGTGCTAATGCTGGATTCAAAAATATAAGTTTAGATTTAATTTTTTCTCTTCCAAAACAGACTCGGGAAATTTGGAAATCAAATCTTAATATAGCTACTGAGTTACCCATAACTCATATTTCCGCGTATAGTCTAATACTGGAGAGAGGAACAATTTTGAATAAAATGGTCTTGGATGGAAAAGTGAAAATGCAAGAGTCAGATTATGATGCTTCTCTATATGAGTATACAATTAGCTATTTAGCAGAGAAAAATTTCAATCAATATGAAGTTTCAAATTTTACAAAGAAGGGTTATGAATCTATTCATAATTTATCCTATTGGGAACATGATAATTATATAGGGTTTGGGCCATCAGCTCACTCTTTTGTGGATGATAAGAGATGGTGGAATTTCTCAGGAGTTAAACAATATATTGATAAAATTAAGAAAAATGGTAACGCTTTACGTGGTGAAGAAATACTAACAAAAGAAGAGTTGCTAAATGAATATATAATGTTAGCACTTAGAAGTAAGGGATTAGACTTATACCTTCTTAATAAAATTCATGGCGATGAATGGATATACATGAATAAGGACTATATTAATGGACTTATTAATAATAACTATCTAATTAAAAGTGATAATTTCATTAAATTTACGGCTAAAGGATATTTACTTTGCGATGAAATTTTACTAAAGTTTAAGTAGAATTGAATTAAAGTTATTCTAGTAAAGATCCATTAGTAGCATGTCATTCCCGAATGTTTTTATCGGGAATCTTAAAAATAAGATATAGAAAAATGAGAAACTACTATGTTTACATTCTAACTAATAAAAAGAAAGGTAAGCTTTATATAGGCATTACAAATGATTTGGAAAGAAGAGTGTATGAACATAAAAATAATTTGATAGATGGTTTCACCAAAAATAGAACATAAAGGAACTCGTTTATTATGAGATTACACCAGATGTTAATAGTGCGATTGCAAGAGAGAAAAAACTAAAAAAGTGGAACAGAAAAATGGAAGATAGAACTAATAGAAAAAATGAATCCAGAATGGAAAGATTTGCTTGGTGAGATTGGGTAATACTAAAGATTCCCACTAAAAGCATGTGGGAATGACAACACTTATTTGGGATTATAAAAACATGAAAAAACTTCAACTACATTGGCAAATTCTAATAGCTTTTGCAATTGCAATAATTTGGGGATTATTCCTTACAGATTATGTGCAATATGTAAGCTGGATGGGAACACTTTTTCTACGTACATTAAAAATGATAATAATTCCACTAATATTTAGTTCCATTGTTACTGGTGTTGCAAATATCGGAGATGGGGGAAGCCTAGGGCGTCTAGGTGGAAAAACATTTGGTTACTATCTTGTGACTACCACATTTGCAATACTAACGGGACTATTTTTTGTAAATGTTTTTCAACCCGGAGTTGGAGCTGAGTTAGGATTCTCTAAAATGGTTGATGGTCTATCCTCTGCAAAAGACTCTTTCGGCGATACATTAATAAATATTATTCCTACAAATATTTTTGAAGCATTAACCAATGGAAAAATTCTTCCAATAATATTCTTTGCAATATTACTTGGATATTTCATTACTCGAATAGATGAAAAACCAAAAGGGATATTAACAAATTTCTTTAACGCAATCTTTGATGTTGTGATGAAAATTACAATGGTTATCATAAAATTTACTCCACTAGGAATTTTAGGAATAGTTGCAAAAGTAGTCGCAGAGCAAGCTAGCGATACAGAAGCTCTAATAGCTGTTGGCGGAAGACTGGGTTTATATATGATAACAGTTATTCTTGCACTAGGGGTTCATTTTTGGATTACTCTTCCGTTAATACTAAAATTTATTGGGCATGCTAATCCCGTTGCTCATTTTAAAGCTATGAGAACACCACTTTTAACAGCATTCTCTACTTCTTCATCGAGCGCAACTTTACCATTAACAATGGAAGCTGTGGAGCATAATTCTGGTGTCTCAAATAAAGTTACAAGTTTTGTCCTTCCACTTGGCGCTACAGTAAACATGGATGGAACTGCTCTATATGAGTGTGTAGCTGCAATGTTTATAGCGCAAGCATATGGTGTTGAGATGGGAATATTTCAACAAGTAATTGTAGTTGTAACGGCGTTGTTGGCATCGATAGGTGCTGCAGGAATTCCTATGGCTGGCTTAGTTATGATTTCTGTTATTCTCTCTGCAGTTGGTCTTCCCTTAGAGGGTATTGGATTAATCTTAGCTGTGGATAGAATCCTTGACATGCTAAGAACAACAACAAATGTTTGGAGTGATAGCTGTGGAGCTGTTGTAGTGGCAAAATCAGAAGGTGAAGCGTTAAAAGTATAATTGTTGAAATGAAACATTCAAGGTTACATGAAGATAGCAATGTTATTATAGAGTAGAGCTCTTTACTCAAAATAATTATAGATCATACTAAACATGAAGGTTAGAATAACACATAAAGCAAAACATTAGGAATTAAAATGGAAAAGATAAAAGATAAAATTGCAATAATTGGTTGTGGAAATATTGGCAAAGCAATAGCTAAAGGATTATTGGAATCAAAAATAATAACATCTAGTAAATTAACTTTAACAAGACGGAATCTTGATTCTCTAAGTGAACTTGTAGATAGAGGAGTAAAGGTTACATCAGATAATGTATTAGCTTCAAAAAACTCCTCCATAATTATCCTTGCTGTAACTCCACAGAAGATGGATAGCGTTCTTGCTGAAATTAAAGAAGTACTTGATCCAAAAAAGCATATGATACTCTCTGTAATTACAGGAGCAGAGATTAGTCATTTCAAAGAAATATTAGGAAATGAAATGCCAGTTGTTCGTGTTATGCCTAATACTGCAATTGCAATTAAAGAATCCATGACATGCATAAGTGCAAGCAAAGAAGATAATGTGCAACTCAAAGTAGCAGAACTGATTTTTAACACCGTTGGTAAAACAGCCATTATTAATGAAGATTTGATGGGGCCCGCTACTGCATTGGTAGCATGCGGTATAGCATTTTTCTTGCGAGCAATTCGTGCTGCAGGACAAGGAGGAACAGAGATTGGATTTCATGCAGAAGATGCAATTATGATGGCTGCGCAAACTGCTAAAGGTGCTGCATCATTACTTGCAGATGGTGGGTTTCATCCTGAACGAGAAATTGATAAAGTGACAACACCACAAGGTTTAACTATTACCGGATTAAACCAAATGGAACATAACGGATTTAGCTCTGCAATGATTACCGGTATTGTCTCTTCTGCAAAAAGAGCTGAAACCATTTTTAAGAAAGATAAATAGATGCGTTTTATCATAACTGTATTGGGCTAAAGCCCATTCCCTTTTATTGTTGAACTCCACGAGCTAAAGCTCGTGGTAATATAATTTGTAACGAATAATATTGATGTACTTGAGACTGTCGCAAAAATCTTGTAATTTTTTAATCCCGTGTTTAACGTGGGGAATGGGAGCTAAAGTCTAACTTTATCCGAGCTGACTTTAGTCTGCAAGGGGACATTTGAGACAGCAAAAAGTAGCTTTATAATAATTGACTTTAGCCCAAGTTAGAACCTATAAATGAACCTCAAATTAAACAAACAAATACTCACGCTTGCAATCCCAAATATATTAACAAACTTATCTGTTCCACTTTTAAGTTCTGTTGATACTGCTGTAGTTGGTCACTTAGATGAAGTTTTCTACTTGGGAGCAATTGCAATTGGTTCAATGATATTTAACTTTATTTATTGGGCTTTTGGATTTCTTAGGATGGGTACAACTGGATTAACATCACAATCATTTGGGAGAAAAGATGAAAAGGAGATTGCCTTAAATTTGTTCCGACCCTTGCTTGTTGCTGTAGGTGCGGCTATTATAATTATTTCTCTTCAATATGTAATTGCAGAAGTATCTTTTACAATCATTAATGCTTCTGCAGAGGTTGAAAAATATGCTATGGAGTATTTTTATATTAGAATTTTTGCAGCTCCTGCAACTCTTGCTATTTATGTATTTCATGGATGGTTTCTGGGAATGCAAAATGCAAAGTATCCGATGATACTACTAATTACAGTGAATGTGCTTAATTTACTTTTTAATTTAATCTTTATATATCAGTTCAATATGACTTCAGATGGAGTTGCTCTTGGTACTGTAATAGCTCAGTACTCTGGATTATTAATAGCTATTATTCTTTTCTCTAAGAAGTATCGAAATTATTTGAAATATTTTTCTATTGCAGAAATACTAAATTTATCACGACTTAAAACTTTCTATAAAGTTAACAGTAATATTTTTTTAAGGACTTTAGCACTCTTATTTGTTCTTAGTTTCTTTACTGCTGAATCAGCAAAGTTTGGTGATAATATTTTAGCAGCCAATACGATTCTATTACAGATGTGGATTATAATATCATACGCAGTTGATGGTTTTGCTTTTGCAGCAGAAAGTTTAGTCGGAAAGTTTATAGGTGCAAAGGATTTTGAGAAACTTAAACTTTCAATTAAATATCTATTTGTGTGGGGACTTGGTATAGGTCTTATTTTTACTATTGTATATTCAATTATGGGTGAAGTAATAATAACCTTATTCACTAGCAACGACGTAGTAATCCAACTTGCATTAACATTTGTTTTTTGGGCTATCATCTCACAATTAGTTAATAGTGTTAGCTTTATTTGGGATGGAATTTATATTGGAGCCGTTAAAACAAAAGCTATGCGTAACTCAATGCTCTTTAGTGCTTTTGCTGTTTTTTTTCCAACTTACTATTTAACAAAAGATCTCTTAGGAAATCATTCGCTTTGGTTATCTCTTACACTTTTTATGGTTGTGCGTGCTATATCACTCACTCTTTCTGCACGGAAAAATATATTCCAAAATAATATGTAATTAAATAGTTTAGTATTTTGAATGAACTAAATTCAAAAATAGGATTACTCGATGAAATTAAAATTAGTTATTATAACATTGTTTATATCAACATTAATATATTCTGAAAATTATAGAAAAGTTAAACTTCATAATTTGGATAAGTCTGGTATTGTTGAATTGCAAAAACTCGGTATTCCACTTGATGATTCTTATCAACAGAGAGATGGTTCAGTAGATTTGTTCCTCAATGAAGCAGAGTTCCATTCCCTTATTCAAACTTCGGTTCAATACAATGTATTAATTGACAATTGGAAAAAACATTATAATGAACAAAAAGAAAATAGAGCTAGTAGTTTAATCCTCTCAGAGATAGCCTATCAATATTCTGTGAATAATTTTACCTATGGGTCTATGGGAGGATATTATACACTTGATGAAGTGTGGCAAAAAATTGATGAGATGATTTCCGAGTATCCTAATTTAATTTCCACAAAAGATAGCATTGGTGCATCTATTGAAGGTCGTCCAATTTATGCAATCAGAATTTCTGATAATCCAAATATTGATGAAGAGGAACCAGAAGTTCTCTATACATCACTGATTCATGCGCGTGAACCAGAGAGTATGATGCAGATGATTTACTTTATCTATTACCTTCTCGAAAATTATGGAACTGATGCTGAAGCTACTTACCTTATTAATAATCGTGAAATGTATTTTATTCCAGTAATTAATCCTGATGGATACAAATACAATGAATCTACAAATCCGAATGGCGGTGGAATGTGGAGAAAAAACAGATTACTTAATAGTGATGGTTCGTATGGTGTAGATTTAAACAGAAACTATGGATTTGAGTGGGGGTTTGATGACCAAGGCTCTAGTGGATCTCCATCATCAAATACCTATCGAGGTCTTGCTGGGTTCTCAGAACCAGAGACAGAGGCAGTACGTCAATATTGTATTGCACATAATTTTAGATTAGCTCTTAATTATCACACTTACAGCAATTTGCTAATAACCCCTTGGGGATATATTCCAGAAGAGACTCAAGATTCAATATTTTATAGAGAAATTGCATCTGATATGACTCAGTACAACAATTATTCTTGGGGATATTCTGCTGAAATAATTTATGCAGTAAATGGAGATTCGGATGATTGGTTCTATGGTGAGCAGACAGAGAAGAATAAAATTTATGCAATGACTCCAGAGGTAGGAAGTAGTTTCTGGCCAACTCAGGATAAAATAATTCAACTAGCTGAAGAGAATGTTTACCCAAATTTATATCTTGCTTGGGTTGCAGGTGGATATGTAAGTACTCAAAATTTATTATTTGATGAGGAATATTACTTAGCTGGCGAATCTGGTTTCATAACTTTAATAACTAAAAACAAAGGCTTGGAGGATATTTCTGATATACGAGTGACAGTTACTCCAAGTGATAACATAGAAATATTAGAAGGTAGTTCAATTTCTGTTGGGAATTTGGAGTCACAATCTATTGACTCATTGGTTGATGCAATTAAATTTAGAATTAAAGATTCCGCTCTTGCTGGTGATTCGGCTCACTTTGAAATTAAATACTATAACAATAGTTTGCTAATGGCTACTAATAATTATTCAGTTATTGTTGGTCGTCCAGAGACTTACTCAAGTGATAATCTATCAACTTTGGAGAATTGGAATTCTGAATCGAACGTTAGTAAAAAGTGGGAATTAACTAATAGTACGTTTTATTCAACTCCAACGTCTGTAACAGATAGTAAAGAAGGAAACTACCAATCAGATGCTGTTGTTACATTAACAAATAATGAAAAGATAGATTTGACCACTATTGATAAACCATTCCTAAGATTTAGAACAAAATTCAATATTGAATCTGGATGGGATTATGGGCAAGTATCTATTTCAACAGACTCTGTATCATGGCAACCTATTGGTGGTGAAAACTCAAAACTAGGTTCTGGAAATTTTCAACCAAGTGATGAACTTGTTTATGATGGCTCACAAAACGTGTGGGTTACAGAGATTGTTGATATTAGTAGCTATGGTGGGGAAGAGATTTATATCCGATTCCAATTAAAGAGTGATGGATACGTTGAAGAAGATGGCTGGTTCATTGATGATATTGGAATATTTGAATATACAAATAACATTGTTTCAGTAAATAATTATGTTAAGTTACCAACTGAATTTTCACTATCACAAAATTATCCAAATCCATTTAACCCAAGTACAACAATAAAATATTCAATACCAGTTGTAGAGATGTTGCGCGCAACGACGCCACATGTTGTATTGAAAATTTACGATATTCTTGGAAGGGAAGTGACAACACTAGTAAACGAAAAACAAAAAGCTGGAAATTACGAAGTAGAGTTTGATGCTTCTAAATTAACTTCTGGAATTTATTTTTATCGATTACATACTACAGGTTTTAATGAAAGTAGAAAAATGTTATTATTGAAGTAGATATTTGTAAATAGTTACTACATTATAAAAAAATAAGTCTTTTAAGTTAATAGAGGGAGGTGTATAAAAAAATGAGGACAATAGAGTTTAGTAGTACCCACATACAAAGGAACAAGAGAATAAATAATTTAAATAGAACTATTGTTCAGTTGATTGTTGTCCTTGGCATACTAGTAAATATAAACAATGCACAAGAAAAAAAGATAGTTACTGTTGATGAATATAATAGTTTTCTAAAGAAAGCTAAAAATGAGTATTTAATAAAAGAAAATTATGGATTTATTGCTAAAGGAAATTATTCTAAAGAAGAAATAAAAGATATTAAGCGAAATATATTTCTGGCACATAGGAATGGTAAACCAACCTTATCTAAAAAAATATTCACTAAATAAACTAAAGAAATTCAAAAGAATTGGAAAGTAAATCTAGAAGAATACGTTAAACATTTTTCTCATTCTCAAAAACATGTTCAAAATGATTTACTTGAAATACTAAAAACTAATATTCCTACGCTTGAACTTAAACTATTAACTAATGAAATAATACTTAAGGGAAAAATTCTAAAAAGAAAAAATGCTATTAATTTAATTGATGATACTGGTTTTAAAATGCATGTAAACTATTTTGATGTTGAAATAGAAGATATAATAATTGGAGATAATATACTTAAAACTAAAGATGTTATAAATGCTTATTTTTTATCCTATTGGTCTACAGATAGTGGAATGTATTTTTGCTCTGATTCGACTGGAACTTTCATTTTTAGATTAAGAGATAATGGGATTTCAAGCAAAATGGATCCAAAGACTAGATACGCAATTATTTCGGATTCTTTCTCGTTTGAAGATACATATGTATTAGATCCCAAGGAGTACTTTGAAAGTGGCAAAAGGATTGAATGGTGGAAATTAAAAGAGGTTTTAAATAGTACTATTTATGATATAATTTGGTGATTCAATAGAGTTAAAATAAAATGTAAAAATATTTTGATTTTGCCAATATTTCTGATAAATGAACTTCCACGGAGTGATAGCCCGCTCGAAGCCCCAAAAAAAGAAAGATATGAGAATCAAGATGTTAGATATGAGAGAAAGAACTTATAACGGCTACTCAATAGTTATTCTTACTTAAACAATCGCCGAAACATTTCCGCTATCTTTTACAAAGAGGCAAGATGATTTAGTCAGCTCAGTAGTTTTACGCATCATTTCAAATGGAATATTTTCTCCAATTCCCATAATATTAATATCAGCTCGTGGTGCATTTGCGAGTGCTGTCTTATAATCACCAACAAGGACGTGGAATTCAGAAAGCGAGGGTAATCGAGTTTGGTCACTCAATCTATTTAAAAATTTATTTAATCTATTTACATCTTCTTCACTTTCAGCAACAGTAACTAGGTTAATTTTACCATCCCAATTAAGCTGAAGTTGTAGAGCAATTAAAACTGTTAAATGCCAATTGGGCGATTTATCACGTAACCAAATATTAACATCTTTTTGCATTCCAAAAGCCACTCGTGGATGTTGACGAAGAATTAAAACACTCAATTCATTTTTAGTTGCAATTTCAACTAAAGTTGAAATATTTATATCTTTCCGTGAGTCGGAACCAATAGTTAAGAAAAGTGTGTTTGGTCTAAACGATCCGCCACGTAAAGTTTGTATTACTAACTTTGCTCCGTGAATAAAATCGTGCTCTTCAATTACAGTTGAGTTTACAAGTACATCTTCATCGTAGATTGGTTTTAGAAGTTCTTTTAACGAATCATCATGATCGTCGATTCCCTTATCCTTAACAGAGAAAGCAAAAATAGAACCTGCTGGGAATGTGACGTTACGAATAAAGAGTAAGGGACCAGCCCATTCTGCTGGGTCTTCTATTGGCAGTAAAATATCTGGTTTCCAAACAACTTGGTGTTTAGGGAATTTACTCGCAATGTGTGAGGCTCGCTCTGCTATCGCAAGGAACATTCCACCACGGATATCTCCCCAATTTGATTTAAGTCCTTGTCGTGTTAAGTAGATATAAATTCCTACAATAGTTAGTATTGCTATTAATCCAAAAATGGCATTAATTAGGAACATTATAAACATAGAGCCAATAAAACCGACTAAAGGAACAAATCTAGGAATTTTAAAAGTAGGTCTGAAACTAATAAGATTCATACTTTGCTGAATATATACAACTAAATTTAAAACACCATAAGTAACTAAAAAGAACATTGTTATAAGTGTTGCAAGCGAATTAAAATCACCAAGCATAAGAGGAATGAGAATTAAGAATGCTGTGAAGATAATAGCATTTCGGGGTTCACCACTTTTTGATTTTTTAGTGAAAAATTTTGGAAATGGGATTGTATGATTTGTTGCAAGAGCTTCAATGATTCGTGGAGCTCCAACCATTCCTCCTAAAGCTGATGAAAATGTTGCAGCTAGTATTCCGATGGTAACCAAAAATCCCCAACGAGCTTTAACAACCATTATCATTTGGTTAGCTCTCAATTCCTCAGGAGATGCAATAATGGATAGCATATAAGCCAATCCAATATAGATTAGGAGAGTCACAAAGATTGCAGACATTGTACCCTGAGGTATTGCCTTTCTTGGATTTGCTAAATCTCCGGATAGATTTGCTCCTGCCATAATTCCAGTAACTGCTGGAAAGAAGACTGCAAAAACTTGCCAGAAACTTGCATCTTCAAATTTTCCAACTAAATCTATATTTGATGCAAATTCAACTGGAGCTAGAAAAATAGAAATTAACGAAAGTCCTATTACAGCCATTATAAAGTACTGAATTCTAATAGCAAAGAGTGTACTGATATATGAGATTGATAGCAAAACAATCCATGTAGATATTGCTATAAGTTCTGGAGAATGGGCAGGGAAAATAAGCAACCATCCTTCAGTAAACCCTGCAATATACAATGCAGACGAGAGTGCTTGAGAAATATAGAATGGAATACCAATACTACCACCAGCTTCCAAACCCAAAGATTTTGAGATTATTGAATATGCACCACCAACTCCAATTTTTATATTAGTGGTCATAGAAGACATTGAAAGCCCAGTTGCAATAGTAATAATTTTTGCAAGAACTATTATTGATATTGCCCCAAGAAGTCCAGCATTTCCAACTACCCAACCAAGCCGTAAATACATTATTACACCGAGAATTGTTAGAACATCTGGTGTAAAGACTCCACCAAAAGTACCTAGCTTTCTATTAGACTTATTCTTGAACTTGGATAATATTTGATTATAGAAATTCTTCATTGATAGTATTGAGATTTATTGCTAAAATTAAATATGCATAAAAAAACTTCAAAATCAAATATGGATTGGATAAATACTATTCGTTATAAAAACTATGGAAAGATTCTTTTAGATCCTCTTCAAGGGTGAAAACTCTGTCTAAGCCAGAAAGAATAAATGTTGTAGTTGTCATTTTAGAAAGTTCAACAATCACTTTCATCTCTTTGTCATTTCGTCGTAATTGTTTAAGGAATGAAACCATAACTCCAAGAAAAGTTGAATCTAGAAAATCAGAATAAGAAACATCAAGAATTATTTTTTTGCTATTACTTTCAAATACGTCATTTAAAAAGTTTTTAAACTGAATAGCCTTGTCAGAAGTACATCTCGAAAGATTAACAAGCACAACAGAAATAAATTCATACTTAAAATGTTGAAAGTTTTTTGTAGTGTCACGATCGATACTAAAACCAGCAGGGAGTTGTGGCGAAGTATCTTCTTTAAATACATGTGTTGGGGTAGTTTCTACTCCTGGAGTTGTGAGATTATTTGTTTCAATACTTTTTCTCTCTTCATCCAACTTTCTCATTTCAACATTTACTTCATCTTTATTGAAATTAATTTGGTTTTTCTCTTGAGTATAATTCTCTTGTTGATCTATTTTTAATTTCAGAATATTTTTACGTTCTATTATTAAATCTTTCTCTCTTTGTTCAAGAATTTCGGCTTCTTGCTGCAACATTTTTTCTGAATAAATTCGTTCTTTCTCTATTTCTGCTTCTCGAGCTGCAAGTTCTTTCTCTTTCTTTTCAAGAAGTGTCATTTGCATAAATAGAGTTTCAGAGGATAAAGATTCTTTTTTCTCCAACTCTAATGCCTTTTGCTTTAAAGTCTTTTCTAATTCGTAGATCTCTTTTTCCTTAGTAATAGCATGATCAAGCTCATTCTTCTTTTCTTCAAGCTCTTTTAATTTAATTTCTAATTCTCGTTCTGTCTCAAATTTTTCACGCTGTAATTGGTCTTCTTTTATACTCCATTCAGCTTCAAAATGAGAAAGCTTTTCATCATTAGAGAGAGTTTCATTTATTTCATTTTGTTTATGTTCAAGTTCAGCATGTTTTATTTCAAGTTCTCTTTTTTGGTCTTCGAAACTATTTTTTTTATTTTCGAAGACTACTTTTGCTTTCTCAAAATCTAACTGGTTTTGGTTTAATTCGGATAAGTTAAGCTCTTCAACTTTTAACTCATCTTGTTTTAGTTTAAGTAGTTCTTCAGCTTCTTTTTTTTCTTCTTCTAGTTTATTTGCTCTTTCCTCAAGCTCTTGCTCAATCTTGGCAAGTTTTTCTTCTCGCGATAATTTTTTACTGAGCTCTTCTTCCTTCTCAATAAAAAATTGCTTTCTTTCTTCTTGTTCTATTCTAATAGTTTCTTTTTCATTATCTAAATTATCAAGTTTATTATTTAATTCTCGCTCAAGTTCGGTAAGAGATTCTTCTTTTTTAATAACCGCATTAAATTTTTCTCTTTTATTTTCAAGAGCTTTAATTTTTTCTTCAAACTCTGCTTCCATTCTTGAACGTTCTTCTTCAAATATTTTTTCTCGCAATTTTAATTTTTGTTCAAAACTGTCAAGTTCAGAAGCTTTAGTTGTTAAGGATTCCTCTTTTTTTACCGCATTTTCAATAGCTTTTTTCTTCTCTTCAATTTCTTTGAATTTATCATTAAGCTCTTTCTCTTTTTGTTCAAGTTCAACTCTAGAGGTTTCAATCTTTTTTACAACTTCACGTTCATCATTAAATTCTTTCAAACGATGATTCAACTCAACTTCTTTTTGAATCAAATCTTTCTCTTTCTCTAAGATCTCATCAATATGTTTAGCTTGGCTCGAAAGCTCTTTTGATTGCTTCATAAGTTCAATCTCTTTCATAGCAAGTTCTTTTGCTTTATCAATAGAATCACTTAATAAAGATTTATCTTTTTCAATTAAAATTGCTTTCTCTTCTAAATTTTCTTCTTTTTCTTTTAATTTCTTCAGTTCACTTTTTAGTGTATTTTCGGCAAATGATTTTTCTTTCTCTAGGGATTGTTCATTAAGTAAAATTGATTGCTCTTTTTTTTCGAGATCAGATAATTCATCTTGAAGTGTTTGCTCAGCAAAACGCTTTTCATTATTAAGAGAATCCATTAAGGAATTGAGTTCACTTTCCTTTATACTTAGCTCATTAAATCTACGTTCAATTTCTATTTCAGCTATCTCTTTCTTTTCACTAATTTCTGCCTGGATTCTATCATACTCTTTTTCAGAAATATCTTTATTTATCTTTTCATCTAAATTCATATAGTTTGATGAATTAGGTTGAGTAGTATTTTCTTCTTCTTTCTTAATTTTAAGCGGAAAGTGAATACTTCTTTTAAGATTATCAATAATGTTCCAATCTTTAACAATTAGGTTGTTCAATTCATCCATTGAAATTTGAACAATAATAGCCTCTGATAAAACTATTGCTCTTGACTTTCTAGTAATTGAATAATAGTGTTCATCATATCCAAAAAATTCTCCTTCAGAGAGGACTATAGAACTTGGTTTATCAGATTCAAGTTCTTGATAACTTATAATATTTATTTGCCCTTTAAGGATTAAGAAAAGGCTTTTTGTTGAATCGTTTTCTCTGAAAATTATTTGCCCTTCAAAAAAAGATAAATTCTTAAACTGTAATTCATTTAAGCTTTTTTCGCTAAACTGCGTTCCACTGAATAATTGATTTTGGTGTAAAAGCATAATTTAATTATTACTAACCCGTTGTTTAACAATCCATTTAATTTTGTATCCAAAATAATGTTTTTTATTGAAATAATGAAAATATTAAGAGGTGTAAACTTAATATTTAATAGATTTGCGATATACTTTTTTAAGGAATTAGATGATTTTTATTGGTGAAATAGCCGCTGCTTTTGCAGCAATATTATGGTCAGTTAACGCAATTGTTCTGTCAGAAGCAGTCGTAAAAGTTGGTTCTTTTAATGTGAATATTGGACGTCTTTTTTTTGCGTCAATTTTACTTCTAATTACAATATTTTTTCTTAATTCCTCATTTAATCTTTATTGGGAGCAATACTATTATTTAATTCTTAGCGGAATAATAGGACTTGTAATTGGCGATTATGGAATGTTAAAATCATACGAGATTATCGGGCCAAGATTAGGAATGTTGATGATGTCTTTAGTGCCACCAATATCAGTTGTTTTAGCATATATAATTTTAGGTGAAACCTTATCAGTAATTCAAATAGTAGGTGTAATTGTAACTACATTAGGAATTGCAATTGTTGTTTTACAGAAAAAGATTAAAACGGATAGATTTCATTTTACATTAAAAGGAGGCATGTATGGTTTAATAGCAGCAGTTGGTCAAGCCGTTGGTCTTATATTAGCAAAAGAAGCTTTTAACTTTGCAGCACTTGATGAATTTGTAGCGGCATTTATAAGAATATTCTTTTCATTCCTATTACTAATAATTATTGGAAGAGTTTTAGGGTTCTCAAAGAATTCAATTAGAGTTTTTAGGAATGATAAAAAGTCGTTAAAGCTTATTATTATGGGTGCCATTCTCGGGCCATATCTTGGAATAACTTCAAGTTTAGTTGCAGTTGCAAATACCCATGTTGGAATTGCATCAACTTTAATTGCAACAGTACCAGTACTGATGTTACCAATTTCGAAATTCTATTACAAAGAAAAGCTCTCTAGTTTATCCATTATTGGAACAATTATAGCTGTACTTGGTGTTACAATTCTTTTTTTACTTTGATTCATCATCATAATTATTCACAGTTATTTTAAATGTGAAGATTATCAGTAAACTCAGTATATACTCTCCTCACTGTTAAATAAAAAAAACTGCACTTATCCATTTTTTGGAAATTAACTAAAAATACCTTGGGTCTTTTAATAGTTGTTATTTATCCTTATATTGTTTTTAACTATAAAAGTATAGGAAGTTATATTAAAACATTTTCTTAAAATTTCATTATTAGAGGTATGAATGGATCAACATATAAAGCTTGAAGTAAAGCTACCCAAAGTACATGATATTGAATTAGTTGCACTTGAAGGATTAGCCTTAATGGGTCGCCATTTAGGAATAACTGAGGCGAAAATTGGGGAAGCTCGTATTCTTGTTACTGAGGGAATTATAAATGCGCTAGAACATTCTGGTAGTGATGTGCAATATGTGAATGTTGATTTTACTATGACTAAAGAGAAGCTAATTATTCTTATAACCGATTTTGGAAAAGGATTTGTTCCTGATGATGTTGAAGAACCAAGTATTATTGGCAAACTTAGTAGTAACAATAAAAGAGGATGGGGATTAAAATTAATGAAAACAATGTCGGATGGTTTTGAGATTGACTCCAGTGATAGCGGGACTAAAATTACAATTACAAAAAATATTTCTTGAGGAGTAGCTATAATGATAAATGATTTTAATTTAACGGGTGATTTGAAGAATGATGTTTTAGTTATTACAACTGAAGGATATATAAATAATGCTGGTGGCGAAAGAATTTCACAAGAGTTTGATCCGCATTTTCAAAATGGAGTTAAAAAACTATTGATTGATATGGCAGGCTCAAAAGTTGTGAACTCTATTGGAATCTCCTTCCTTATTGAAATAATTGAAAAACTAAATGAAAAAGATGGAACATTGTATTTTTCAAATCTTGATCCATCCGTTGAAAAAACGTTTACAATAATGGGGCTTTTTCAATTTGCACAGAAAGTTTCATCAGTTGAAGATATAAAATGATATTTGAAATTGGTAGTAATGCTTGTTTTGTAAAAATACAATTAACAAAAAAATCAGAAAGGAAATAGCTTATGATTAAAATAAATGAAAACTATAATAAAATAGTTTTAAAATTTGATAAAAATTTAGTAGGTGGTCCGGAAGCATCTAAATTTCATGACTTTTTAGCAAAATCAATTGAAGAAAATAAAACTAATTTCATCATTGATATGAGTGGAGTGAAATTTGTGAACAGTACAGGCATCGGAATTATAGTGCGAGGATTTAAAACAATTAAAGATGCTGGTGGTGAAATGAAGCTTGCCGGATTATCGACTAAGATAAAAGGTGTTCTCTCAATAACAAAATTAACATCTGTCTTTAGTATTTATGACACTGTTAGCGATGCGGAAAAAGATTTTTGATTTACAATAAAAATTTTCTTTATAGATTCTATAGATTAAATGATAGATATGTTATCAATTAATTTTTTTATTGAAAATCTATAAATCTCAAACATCATTTTAAAATAAATATGAAATAATACTTCAGCATTAATTTTCTTTAAGATATTTATAAGTGTTTTCTATTTCTCTCTCAAATATGCTGAGATATGCTTTATAATAAGACATGTTATCAGAAAATATTTTGTAGGCAAAATGAAAATAATCAGTATTTCAAATTTCATAGTATTTGTATTAATATTTTTACTTCATTTACAAATTAATTCTCAAACTAGACATAAAACAGAAGCAAATGCCGATATAGTTGAATACACAACTCAGGATGGGCTTCCCACTACTAACATTTCTAATATTGTACAAACTAAAGACGGCTATATTTGGATTACTGGAATTGAAGGGACCTACAGATTTGATGGATATTTATTTGATGATGTAGGCGAAGAATATGGCGTTCCTGAGATGCAAAATATGTATTACGATTCCACTAAAAATATGCTTTACTTTGCTTCACCAGAAAAGTTTATTACATTTGATGGAACGGACTTTAAAGTCTTTGGTGAAAAAGAGGGTTATAAAATTAACGGTTCTGATGGGCAGTTAATAAGTTTTATTACCAAGGATAGTAGGGATAGAATCTGGATAGGCTCGAGTATGCCTTATGTTGACCAAGAATTCAATGGCGGAATAACAAAATTTGAAGATGGTAAATTCACTGTTTTCGATTCTACTTCCTTCCCATTACACAATGCAACTAATTTAATTGAAACACCATATGGCGATTTAATTTTTAGCTCAAGTGGAAGAAATACTCTAACCGGTGAAGAGTCATATATTGCGCTTTATAAGAATGGAGTATTTAAAAAAATTGGACCAGAAGAGGGCTTCTATTTACAAAATGCGATGATATATCCACAAACTTTTTCAAATTCAATTGATAAGGATGGAAATACTTGGTTAGTATTTCGTGGAGTTAATATTTTTCTAAATAGTAATTATGCTGAAAAAAACAACACATTAGGCGTTTTAATGTATGATGGGAATCAATTTCGTCAATATCCAGAGTTGAATAAAATAATTCCTTCCAATCAAATTCCTATAATGGTATATTATAGTAAAGCATTGGATAAAGTATTTGCAACAACTTCTAGCATAGAAGCACAAAAATTTGATAGAGATAATAAAACAATCTATGAATATAAAAATGGAAAATGGAACTACTCAGAACTATTTAAAGAATTAGATGTTCTTAAAAATTTAAAAACTAATAAGGAATTAATTGACTTTAGCTACGGAAGTACTTTTTTTACAAAAAGGAATAAATACTTTCCAGAATTATTAGTTTTTAATACTATCACTTCAAATCAAACCCAGAGTTCTATCTATCCAACACAGTTTTTTGCATACAAGAGTGGTGCATGGAAAAAAATTGATGCCTTTAATGGATTTCCTATTAGTGAAATTAAAGATGGAAATGTGATAAGTAGAAATGATGGATTTGGAATTTACTATCCAAATAAGTCTAAGATGCTTACCGAGGAGGACGGTCTCATAAAAGCCACAGATGGTGGAATACCAATGTTGTATTCAGATAGAAACAGAATAGTTTGGATTTCATACTCATATTCTGAAATACCAGCTTATGTTAACATTGTAAATACGGGAATTAATATTTGGGATGGTAAAAGGTTAAGAAAATATAGTGAGGAAGATGGACTAAAAAGTAACGTAACATTTAACACATTTCAAGATACGAAACATAGAATCTGGTTAGCCACTGATAAAGGGATTGTATATGCTCGAGAGATAAGAAATGGTGAAGGGGATTGGATTTTTAAATTTAAGAATATTCCTAGCACCGGGAAAAAAGATTATAATGTTTCAAACATTTTCGAAACTTCAAATGGTGAAATATTTTCGTGGCAGAATTATGTTAGACCTAAATATGGTGATGTTACCAGAGCGGATTTTTATCTGGGAAAATTTGATGGTAATAAATTTATTGAAATTGAATCACCTTTTAGTGAGGAGGAGAAGAGTAAAAAATATCAGCTAATCTCAATAAAAGAATCGTACAATAATAACCTCTGGTTGGAGGGACTCTTCGCTGATAATCTCAACGAATTAACTTCGGTTCCTACAAGTGTTTTAATATATGATGGTGAAAAATGGAGAAAGCCCAATGAAAGTTGGAATATCCCCAATACACAATTACATTATGTGGGAACGTTAGATAATGGAATGTATTTTCTAACAGCTGGGGGATTTTATAATTTTAATGGAGATAGATTTATCAATCTAATTGATAGTGTTGATGCCAATGCTGATTTCAGAATCTTAAAGGGTGCGAGTGTAGCTGGAACACAAACTGAAATACAAGCAGGCAACAGATTGTATATTAGATTGAGAAACAGAGGACTTGTTGTTTTTGATGGAACTAATTTAATTTTCTATACAAAAAAGAATGGTCTTCCATCAGCTAGTATTGGGAACCCAATCACAGATTTTAAAGGGAATTTAACATTCGGTTTCCCATCGGGAGCGTTGGTTGTTAATGGAGATAATTTCCAAGCATACTATGATGAGCCAAATATTGTTTCTGGTGGAGTTTATGCTGCGGCAATAGATATTAACGATAATCTTATGATGTACTATAGCAATGTTGGCGTATACATTCGTAAAATAGAAGATAAGAGCTATCCACTTAAAATATCTTCTGTTTCAATTGATACTTCTCTGTATCACTACACATTTCCTACCGATTTATCTTATAATCAAAGTTCTATTTCATTTGAATTTGCAGCATTAAATTTTAAAGACCCAACACAAACTAATTATGAATACATATTGGAAGGCTATGATAAAAGTTGGTCTAGACCTAGCGAAATTGCATATGCAGATTATCAAAACATTCCTCCCGGAGAATATACTTTTAAAGTTAAGGGTATTACTTCAAATGGAGTAAAGACAAATGAAGTTAAATATTCATTTGTAATATCACCACCTTTTTGGAATACATGGTGGGCATATTCATTTTATATACTTTTACTGACTTATATAATTTTTAGTATTCGAAAATTTGAACAAAGAAGGATGCGATTAAAAGAAGCTTTAAGAATTAAAAAAGAAAAAACTGAAGCACGGATAAGGGAATCGAGCCTTAGAGCTGAAGCAGCGGAACTGCAAGCAAAAGTTGCTGAAACTCAATCTAGAGCTATGCAAGCTGAAAATGATAGGCAGTCGAAGGAACTTGAGGAAGCACGTCAATTGCAGCTTTCTATGCTCCCAAAAGAATTACCCAAAGTTGATAATCTAGATATTGCAGTTTTTATGCAGACCGCTACAGAGGTTGGTGGAGATTATTATGATTTCCATTTACATTCTGATGGCACACTTACAGTAATACTTGGTGATGCTACCGGGCACGGCATGCAATCAGGTATGATGGTTTCTATTATGAAATCTCTCTTTATGTCCGACAGATCAAATAATGAGCTAACTCCTTTCTTTAATAATTGTAATAACACAATAAAAGATATGCAACTCGGCAGATTGATGATGGCTTTAAACTGCTTGCAAATTAAAAATGATCAGATAAATATTATCAGTGCTGGAATGCCACCAGTTTACATCTTTAGAGAAGATAAAAAAGAAGTGGAAGAAATTTTAATTGAATCACTTCCTCTCGGAGCTATGAATAAAATTCAGTATGAATCTAAACCCTTAAATGTTAGTTCTGGTGATGCCATCTTACTATTAAGCGATGGAATGCCTGAGTTATTAAATGAAGGCAATGAAGAATTTGGTTACGAAAGAGTAAAAGAAATTTTTAGAAAAAATGGTTCAAGATCTTCAGAGGAAATAATATCTGAGTTTAAAGGTTTGTGCGGTAAATGGAATAAAGATACTGACCCAGATGATGATGTAACTTTTGTAGTAATTAAGATTAAATAATTACAATTAAAAATTGAAGACTAAAAATGTGAAACAACTAAAGTAGCTGGTCACATTAATAAACACGTAACATATGGAAGAAGGAGCAACAAATGAATAAAGGAATGATAAAAGTAAGCGTATTATATCCAAACACCGAAGGGAAAAAATTTGATGTCGACTATTATTGTGGAAAACACTTATCTCTTGTTGGGAGTTTATTAGGTGATGCTTTGAAAGGCGCCACTTCTGAAGTTGGATTAGGCGGTGGTTCGCCAGGTTCACCTGCTCCTTATGTAGCCATGGGAAATATGTATTTCAATACTCTCGAAGATTTTCAAAAATCGTTTGACCCCAACGCTGGTGAGATTATGGGAGACCTGCCAAATTTTACTGATATTGAACCAACCATTCAAATTAGCAAAGTGATGGCTTAGGTAATTGTGTGAGGAAAAATCAAACCCAAGTATGTGGTTATAGCATGCTTGGGTTATGAGTTTGCAGAATTAAAGATTGAAGTAATTGGCACTCACTAATGATATCACATTTGTTCTAATACTATGAAATAGCTCGAAAAACAATTTAAATTATTAGGAATAAAAAGAATAATGCTAAAACGTATTTTATATATCCACTTGTTCATGTTAAGTTTATTATCTGCACAGCAGAACTATCATTTTAAAAAATTTTCCGCATCTGAAGAATTGTCAAATACAAATGTGTCTGATTTTTTCCAAGACAGCTATGGCTTTATGTGGATAGCAACTTCAGACGGATTAAATAGGTACGATGGCAATTCTGTAAAAATATATAAAAATAAGCAGGGAGATGTTGAATCACTTCCTGATAATGCAACAATGAAAATAATTGAAGATTTGGATAGAAATCTATGGGTTGCGTGTTTTAATTCAATTGGAAAACTGGATAGAAAAACTGATAAATTTAAACGCTATTCATTTGATGACCTCACATTTAAAAGTCAGCCAGCAGCGTTATCAGCTTTGCTCGATAATCAAGGACGAGTCTGGTTTTCTTTTGATGAAAATGGATTAATTAGGTATGACAAAAAAACTGATAAATTTGTTAATATAGAATTGAGTGATAATAATGAGACCACAACATGGGGAGGAGTACAAACTGTTACTCAATTAAGGAATGGGGTTATTCTTGCTGCAGATGCTGCGAACGGATTGAAAAAATATAATCCGTCTACAAATAAATTTGAACCATTCTATTTAAAACCTGGTTATACCCCTAAGAAAATTTTTAGAATTATCGAAGGAAGTAAAGGAAATGTTTGGTTATCTGGAGGTGGTAAATTAATTAAATATTCTCCAACTCAATACTCATTTAAAGAAATTAATTTGAAAGATTACTCAAAGTTGAAAACTAACTATAACGATCATTATGGGATAGTTGAAGATTTTGCTGGAAATTTTTGGATATCTGTCTGGACTCACAGTCTGTTTATGGTTGATCATCAATTAGAAGAGATTGTGCAATATGTTAACGACCCTGCAAAATTACTTAGTATATCTAATAACCGAATAAACACAATGTATAGGGATAGATACGGCATTATTTGGATTTCATATATGGGGGGAGGAATTTCACAACTTGATCCAAATTCAAATCAATTTGAATTTGACCGCATTTCAGTTTCAAACAAAAATAGTGATCAATCTATTATTAATAGTATTGAAGGAACACTTAGTAATAAATCAAAAATTATTGTAGGATCAAATATAGAAGGTTTGCTTGAATATGATATTAATTCAAAAATTATTTCAAAGTTAAAATTGAATGATGCTGCTGTTAAGAGTGACTCTAATAATTTAATAAATGATTTTGATATTGACTACCTGGGAAACATTTGGTTCTCTATTAATAACAGTCCACTAAAAAAATATGACATTAATTCAAAAATAATAACAACATTTGAATCTCCACACATTGAAAAAACAGCAAGACCTTTAATTATAAATTCAATTGATATTAGTCCTAAAAATGAAATCTGGGTTTCTTCAAATCAGGGGGTTGATGTTTTTAATCCCAAGACCAATTCATTTACATCTATACCCAGAATCATGAATAAGAATCTTAGTCCGAAATTAGAAAGTATCATTTCTAAAATCAGAAAAGAACAAACTCCTCTGAGCTCAATTCTAAAAGTAGGTGAGGGGCAAAATATTGAAAAGAAATTTTCATTAGATAAAAGCTCAAGTGTAATAATACTGGGAGTAGGAGAAGGTAGAGCGGATGTTAGTATGCACGATAGAGGAAGTTTTAGAGATGTTTCAGGAAAAGTAATCTGGGAGATGTCTGACATAAACAAAACATTTTATGCAGGTGGTGGTTTCAAAAATAGAGTTGCATTAGAAACATTAGAACTTCAAGAGGGAGATTATAATTTAAACTTTTCTTCTGATATTGGTCATTCATTTGGTAATTGGAATGTAACTGCTCCTTCAGATTCAAATTATTGGGGTATTGAAGTATATAAAATTTCAAAAGAAACTTCCTCAGAAATAAGTTTACTTCTAAATAAAGAGTTAGAAAATTCTTTTCATCTTCCTTTTGAAGCCGGAAGAGTAGTTGAGTTCAGTAATAAATTTACGAATACTGTTTGGATAGGTACATTTACACATAGCTTTTTCCGATATGATTTAACCACCGGAGAGTATAAACAGTATAATTTTGACAAAAGTAACTTGACGGATGCAAGTCATTTTATTAATTCTATATATGAAGATATTGACGGGATAATTTGGGTGGGTACTTATGCTAGCCTTATTAGGCTTGATCCACTAACTGATGAGGTTAATACATTTTCTACCTCTGACGGTTTACCTGGTGGAATAGTATCAAGTATTGTTGAAGACAATATTGGAGCAATATGGATTTATTCATCAGGAGGACTTTCAAAGCTAAACAAAAATGCTCCGTTGGATGAATATGTTTTTGTTAATTATGACAATAGAGATGGGATTGAAGGTATTATTCGGTCAGTAGCTGTTTGGAAGAATGAAAATGGAAAATTGTTTTTTGGAGGTAAAGGTGGTGTAATTTCTTTTACGCCAGGTGGAATAAATAGTATTGAGCCAGATATTGTTGTTTATGATTTTAAAATTGATGATGTCTCGGTTTTTGATGATTCGATTGGATATTTGTTAAATGAGGGAATTTATAATACTGACAAAATTGAGCTCTCTTATTTTGAGAATGATATTGCCTTTGAATTCTCTTCAATACATTTTTCAAGACCTGGCAAAAATAAAATTTCCTATCAACTAAAGGGTTTTAATGATAAATGGTATGACTCCGATAGAAATTTTGCATCATTTACAAATTTAGATCCAGGTGAATATATTTTCAGAGTAAAAGGCTCAAATGGAGATGGTATTTGGAATGAGAATGGTAGGTCAATCCAAATAATAATAAGCCCACCATGGTGGCAAACTACATGGGCATATGTTGGTTATGGAATTCTTTTCCTATTAATAGCTTTTTCAATTGATAGAATCCAAAGAAGAAGACTTCTTGCCAAAGCTAAAGAACGAATGAAAATTCAAGATGCTGAACACAGAGCTGAAGCAGCAGAGCTGCAAGCTCGTGCTATACAAGCAGAGAATGAAAGGAAGACAAAAGAACTTGACGAAGCAAGAGAACTTCAATTATCAATGCTACCAAAGGAATTACCCCAATTGCCGCATCTAGATATTGCAGTTTACATGAAGACCGCTACAGAAGTTGGTGGCGATTATTACGATTTCCATATTGGAATGGATGGAACACTCACGGTTGTTCTTGGTGATGCAACTGGACATGGAATGAAAGCTGGCACAATGGTAACAGCTGCCAAGAGTCTTTTCAATAGTTATGCATCAAATAAAGATATACTCTTTACATTTCAAGAGATGGGAAGATGTATTAAACAGATGCATTTCCAAAATCTTTCTATGTGCATGACAATGCTCAAAATTCAAAAAGATAAAATATCAATGTCAGCAGCAGGAATGCCTCCAGTTTATTTATATCGAAAAGTTTCTGATTCTGTTGAAGAATTTCAGTTTGAAGGGATGCCTTTAGGTACTATGAATAACTTCCCATATAAAGTTAAAGAATGCGAATTGAATTCTGGTGATGTAATTTTATTATTAACTGATGGGTTGCCAGAACTTAAAAATAGTATGGATGAACAATTTGGTTATAGAAAAGTAAAGAATACATTTTTAGAAATATCAGACTCCGAGCCTGAAAATATTATTTCTAAACTAAAAGATGCAGGCTCAGAATGGGTGAATGATAAGGATCCAGATGATGATGTTACTTTTGTAGTAATAAAAGTAAAGTGATGTTCACCCGCCAATCTTTTAGGTGAGCCTGTCCGACGTAGCTCGTTTTTTGAGCGTAGGCGGAACGTAACATTTATTGTAAAAAAGGTTAAATAGAATTAATAAATATTTTTTTTCAATCGATAGACTCATTTATTTGAAGTCGATTAATAATGATGAAAATGAGGAAACAAAAAAATGAATAAAAAAATAATATTGATAAATAAATTAGTCTTTGTTTTGTCTATTGTGTTTCTCTTTATCTCTTCTATAAATGCCCAGGAAGAATATCTCTACGAAAATATTAGTGTTTCCGAGGGACTCTCTAGTGCACGTTTTAATATAAAAAGCACAATTTACCAGGATCGGTTTGGTTTTATGTGGTTTGGAACTGTGGATGGATTAAATAGATACGACGGATATTCATTCAAAGTATATAAAAATTTACCTGGTGACTCTACATCTCTTCCTTCGAGTGATATTCAAGCAATTGGTGAGGATAGTGATAAAAATCTCTGGATTGGCACGAACGGAGTTGTGAGCATTCTCGATAGAAAAACAAATACATTCGAAAATATTCCGATTGAGCAATATCCTAACAGATCCAAGAATAGTGATGTTTTTTCATTTATGGTTGACAGTAAAAACAATTTTTGGATTTCGACAGCCGGATCAAGTATTCAAAAATGGAATAAAGTTGATAGAAAATTTGAGGCAATTCCATTTATGCTGAATATTAAAGGTGTAGATACACTTGTTGAAAGAAAAAATAGTGTTGTAATTGGCATGGCACAGTTGAGAAATGGGAATATACTTGCTGCTTCATTTAGCTTGGGAATCTATTTTTATAATGAAAGCGAAAATATATTTGAAGAGTATAAAATTAGCGGTTATGATCAACCGATTGGAATAGTTAGCATTATGGAAGATAGAAGTGGAAACATTTGGTTTTCGGGAAAAAATACTCTCGCAATTTTTAATCCGATAACCCATTCTTATAAAATAATTGATGGTTGGAAGAAATATTATTCCTCAAGTCAAGATGTCTTTTTCTTTGCTTTAAACGAAACTGATGACGGGAACATTCTTTTAAATGGTTCTGGTATTGGAATTTTTAAATATCATTCTTCCTCTGGTGAATTAACATTACAGAAAGTGAGTGATGAACTGTGGAATAGAGGAATTGGGAAATTTCCTGCCACAAAATTTATTGATAGTTTTGGTGTTTATTGGCTTGGACTATTTGATAGTGGAATTCTAAAATATGATCCTAAAAGAAGACCATTTAAATTATATCCCTTTGAAAAAGATGGGACTGATCAATCTTCACTTGCAATTACAACTTCCATAGCTTCAAGTTTTAAAAATAAAAACGAACTATATATAAGTTCTCATAATCAAGGAATATTTAAGTTTAATTTGAAAAATCATAAAATGTCCAAACTAAATATTCCGCTCCCCTCACTTTATTCAGAAAATTCAAATATGAGGGAAATTGTATTCGATGAAAATGATCGAATTTGGTTTTTTAGCTCTGATTTAAATTTGTCAAGTTTTGATATAAAATCGAGGAAAACAGAAACATATCCTTTGGTAGAGCAGCGTAGAGTCCTCGGTGCAAATGCTAGTTTAAATGGTCTACAATATCTACCTAAAAATAAAATTGTTATTAGCAGTAATGTTGGTGGGCAAATATTCAATACCGAAACTAAAAAATCAGATCCAATCCCTTCAATTGGAAACCGTCTGTATGCTGATAACTTATTAAATAGAATAAGAAAAATGGTTAAAGTTGGAAAGAGTATCAGCTCAATAACCAAAGCTGGGGAAGCTGCAGAATTATCAGAAACAATTTCAATTACAGAAGAAACTAATGTGGTATTAGTTTGTTTGGGTGAAGGAGAGATTGATGGTGGAATGTATGATTTTGGATCTATCTTGGATGAAAAGAATAACATTGTATGGTCAATGGATTCAATATTTAATACATTTCATTCCGGAGGAGGCAGCAAAAATAGACTTCAAATTGAAGCTATGAAGCTTAAGCCAGGTAATTATAAAATTAATTTTCATACAGATATTGGTCATTCCTATGGAGCATTTAATGTAATGCCTCCAAAAGATTCCACTTGGTACGGCTTACAATTATTTAAACTTGATGAAAAAGAATTCTCTGAAATCAGTTCTACAATAGAAAGTGAAAAAAAGAATAAATCATATATGCCAATTTTTGGTTCTGATATTATAACTACCAGTAGAAAATATCCAAACACATTGTGGATTGGAACAGCTACTGAAGGTCTATTTAAGTATGATATATATTCAGGTAAATTTAGACAGTATGCTAACGAAAAATTAAATAGTACAGTAGCTACCCATAGTTTAATATTTGAAGATAGAAAAGGAATGTTGTGGATCGTATATGACCCATCCGGCTTTTACAGGTTTGACCCAGAAAAAGAGGAATTCATTTCCAATGCGTCAATACCGGAACTACCGTTAACCGCAATAAATTCAATAGTTGAAGATTTTAGCGGTAACATGTGGATAAGCAGTAGCGGAGGAATTACAAAATTAATTGGATCCTCGGAGAAAGAAGTTTGGTCAACTACACAATTTGACAGTAAAGATGGTGTCTCTGGCGGTTTCGGAGGAGGTGCTTTTGTGACACAGGAGGGTGAAATACTAACTGGTACATTCAATGGTGTCACAGCGTTTTACCCAAGTTCAGAAAATAATACTCCACCTATTCCAATTATCACTGATGCAAGTATTTCTGATATTTCAATATTTGATGAGAAGAGTGAGTTGGAAATGGAGAATTCAATATTTGAAACAAAAGAATTGAATCTAACTTTCGATCAAAATGATATATCATTTGAATTTGCATCTATTCATTATTCTCGTCCATCAAAGAACCGTATCAGTTATAAACTTGAAGGCTTTAATGAACATTGGGTTCATACTGATAGAAATTTCGCTTCATTTACAAATCTTGAACCTGGGGAATACATATTTAAAGTAAGAGCAATTAGTGGGTATGGAATAATAAGTGAGTATGATAGGTCATTAAAGATAAATGTTTCTCCACCAATTTATAGAACCACATTTGCGTATATATTTTACGGATTATTTTTTGTTGGGGTAGTTTTTGGAATAGACAGAATACAGAGAAGACGATTGCTTCACAAAGCAAAAGAAAGAATGAAAATTCAGGATGCCGAACATCGTGCGGAAGCTGCTGAATTACAATCCCGTGCAGTGCAGGCTGAAAGCGATAGGAAAACCAAAGAACTCGAAGAAGCTCGTCAGCTTCAACTTTCGATGCTGCCAAAAGAATTACCTCAACTACCCCATTTAGATATTGCTGTATATATGAAAACCGCAACTGAAGTTGGTGGTGATTATTACGATTTCCATATTGGAATGGATGGTACGCTTACAGTGGTTGTTGGCGATGCAACTGGACATGGAATGAAAGCTGGAACGATGGTTACAACAACAAAAAGTTTGTTCAATGTGCTTGCCCCTAATCCAAACATTGTTGAGACTTTTCATGAAATGACAAGATGCTTAAAACTTATGCATTTAGAAAAGCTTTCGATGTGTATGACAATGCTGAAGATTGTTGGAAACAAAATTCAAATGTCGGCTGCTGGCATGCCTCCGGTTTTTATATATAAAAGTGAAAGTCAATCAATCGAGGAACATGTAATGAAAGGTATGCCTTTAGGTACATTTACAGATTTCCCATATTCTCTAATTGAAACTACAATAAGTAGCGGTGATACAATTCTATTGATGAGTGACGGTTTTCCAGAATTATTTAATGAGAAAAAAGAGATGTATGGTTACAAACGCACTAGAAATTTATTTGAAGACTTAGCTGAAGAAACTCCAGAGGAAATAATAACACAACTTAAAAATGCTGGATCTGAATGGGTTAAAGATAAAGACCCTGATGATGATGTTACTTTTGTGGTGATAAAGGTGAAGTAAATGAAACTAACTAATAAATTGGAAAAAGAAGTAAGAACCGTTTACGATTCATATTGGGAAAGCTATCTCAAAGGAGACATTACAAAAATGTCTTCATTTATGGATGATGATGTAAAAGTAATCGGCTCAACTAATGGAGAAGTTTTCTATAATAAAAATGATGCTATTAATTTTTATAAATCCACCTCAGATCAAATAGCCGGGAAAGTAGAATTAAGAAATAGGAAGATAAAAGTTGAACCTATTAATGAGCTTATTCTTTTCACTGAAGTAAGTGATCTTTATATTTTAAATGAAGATGATTGGACATTTTATTCAAGAGTTCGTCTATCGTCTCTCCTTTGGTACACAGAAGAAAGCTGGAAGTTTATTCAACAGCATGGCTCAATTCCTGACTCAAAAGCTCAAGAAGGAGAACAGATTGCCCTTGAAAAAATAAGTCAGGAAAATCTTGAACTTCGAGATGCCATAAAAAGACGCACTGCAGATCTTGAAATTAAAAACAAAGAATTAAAAATTGAGGCTTCTCTTGAAAGAATAAGAGCAGTTGCAATGAGCATGCAGAATGCTGAGGATTTACTAGATGTAGTTAAAATTCTATATGGAGAACTTAAAACATTAAGGTTTACGGATATTCGGAATACAATTATTAATATCTTTAACGACACTAAGGAAATATTTCTAAATTATGATTACTCAGATTATGGTGTGGGAGGTATTAGCGAAGTTGATTACAACAGCCACCCAAGCAATCGCAAATTCGTTATTAAAATGCGTGAAGCTGGTAATGATTTTATATTATCCGAGTTCACCGGAAATGAATTGGATGAATGGAGGAAATGGAGAAGTGATCAGGGTCAAATGCCTGACCCTAAGCTTGATCAAGCAGAAAGTCTTTTCTACTATGAATATTCAATTGGTGTCGGTTCAATTGGTATTTCCACGTTTAAACCTATCAATGAAGATCAACTGGAAATACTTAAAAAAATCAGAAATGTTTTTGATCTCGCATATCGAAGATATTCGGATATTACTCAGGCAGAGGCTTTTGCAAGAGAGGCTCAAATAGAAGCAGCACTAGAGAGAGTTAGAGCAAACGTGTTGTCAATGAAGGAAGCTTCTGATATGCTTGAGATGTGTCATGTTATATCAAATGAACTAGATATATTAAATGTTACAGATGTTAGAAACGTACAAACAGCAGTTATTAATGAAACGAAAGGTACATTTATAAATTACGAGTATTATGGTCTTCATAATAAATCTTTTATTACTGAAATTGATTACAAAACTCATCCAACACAAAGAGCATTTATAAATCAAATGCTTACTAGCTCGAACGCATTTTTTAGCAAAAGTTTTGAAGGTGCTGAACTTAAAAAATGGTTCGTTCATCAAAAAGAAACAGACCAATTTTTAGATCCGCAACTTGAAGTTTCAAACTCACTCAATTATTACTTCCATTCCATAGGCCTAGTTGCATTGGGCGTATCAACCTATTCACCTTTGAATAATGAAGACTTAGCAATCTTCAAACGATTCCGAAACGTTTTTGAGTTGGCGTATCGCAGATTTGTTGATATTGAAAAGGCGCTGGGTCAAGCAAGGGAAGCCCAAATAGAGGCTGCACTTGAACGGGTACGATCTAAAACAATGGCAATGCATAATAGTAATGATGTTGGAGAAACAGTTGCAACCTTATTTGATGAAGTCATGAAGTTAGGTCTCGACAACTCTATTCGTTGTGGTATTGGAATCCTTGAAGGGGCAGAGAAGATGGAAACATGGTCAGCAACATCACATACTAACGGTGCAGTTGATTTAAAAATGGGAATGTTGGATATGACTATACATCCGATGTTAGTAGGACTCAAAAAAGCTTGGTTAAATGGTAAAACGGGGTATAGTTACGATTATATTAGAGATGATTTAAATAGATATTACAATTCACTTAACAATGAACCAGAGTACCCATTTCATGTTGATCTAGATACACTTCCCGATAAAGAATTCCATAACAGTTTTTTCTTTACTGAAGGTATTCTTTTTGCTTTCACATTAAACCCTATTTCAGATGAATCGGCAAAGGTATTAAATAGATTTGCAAGTGTGTTCGGACAAACTTATAGGAGATACCTAGATTTACAAAAAGCTGAAGCACAGGCTCGTGAGGCGCAGATTGAGACTGCCCTTGAAAAAGTCCGTTCCAAAGCTATGAGTATGTATAATTCTAATGATTTAGCACAAACAGTTGCCACCTTTTTCTCAGAATTAAAAAAACTCAATCTTACACCCCATAGATGCGGTGTTGGAATAGTTGATGCCACAACCAGAATAGTTGATATACATGCAACTACTATTTCGCATGAAAATGAAGTGGAAAAAGTGGCTGGGAAGTTAAAATTATCTGGTCATCCTATCCTAGATAAAGTATATGAAACATGGAAACTCCAAGAAGAATATCATCCCGTATTACATGGTAATGAAATACTAGATTACTATAAAATCATGAATCCGCAAGTTACATTCCCAGATTTTGCAGGTGATGAAACTCAGTATGGATATTATTTTTACTTCAAGGAAGGGGGTGTTTTTGCATGGACGGATCATCAATTGTCTGAGAGTGACTTGCAGATATTTAGGAGATACACTACTGTTCTAAGTCTAACATATCGACGTTATATAGATCTAAAAGAAGCAGAAGCGCAAAACATAATTATTAAAGCAGAAAATGAAAGAAAAACTAAAGAACTGGAAGAAGCTAGAGAACTTCAACTTGCAATGCTTCCAAAAGAATTACCAAAACTTTCAAATCTTGACATAGCAGTCTACATGCAAACAGCAACAGAAGTGGGTGGTGATTATTACGATTTTCATTTAGAAAATGATGGATCATTATTAGCAGTTATTGGAGATGCAACTGGTCATGGTTTAAAAGCAGGTACTATTGTTACAATAACAAAAAGTTTATTTCACAGTTTGGCATCGGAGAAAGATATTTTATCGTCTTTTTCAGAAATATCACGCGTAATAAAAGGAATGAATTTTCAACAACTTTCGATGTGCTTGATGATGCTGAAATTTAAAGACAATAATTTGTCTATTTCATCAGCAGCAATGCCTCCTGCTTTCATCTACAGAAATAAAGATAAGACCGTCGAGGAATTATCGTTTCAAGGCATGCCACTTGGTGCAATGAAGAATTTTCCGTATGAACAAAAAGAAACAAATTTACATTCAGGAGATACAATATTTCTATTTAGCGATGGACTTCCAGAATTGATAAATAATGAAAAAGATATGTACGGTTACGATAGAACAAAAAGTGAATTTCTTTCTGTTGGGGAAAAAGATCCGGAAGAAATAGTGAATTATTTTAAAAACTCAGCTTCGGAATGGGTTGATGGTAAAGCTCCAGATGACGATGTAACTTTTGTTGTGATAAAAGTTAAGTGATTAAAAGAATTGTAATTGTACCCTGGAGAGGATTCGAACCTCCGACCTACGGTTTAGGAAACCGTTGCTCTATCCTACTGAGCTACCAGGGCAAAATATTTTGTTTCAAGAATCAAAATATACGAAAGAAAAAAATGTTTATTACTGTTATTTTGTAGCAAAAACAAAGCTTAGAACAATTATAGGCAATGTTTAGTTGGGGATTAGTGCTTTTATTGCATTTCAAATTATTGTGAAGTCTTTATTGAAATTTTGGGAAATAGTTATCAATTTGGTTATCATTTCCTTTGATGGAAATGTGGAAATATAGTCTTTGTTTGGTAAGGTTTCCTAATTATTTCCCCGTGTTTCTATAACAGTTTTAGATTTTCATGATGTAGTAGTTGTACACCAAGAGATTGAGCAATTTCATGTGCTGAACGTGTAAAACTAGCATTAGTAACAACAACTGCTGCGTCTGCATCTATATATCCTTTCCCAGCGTGTGCTTCTTGGACAGACTTATTCCCAACTGGTGATGAATACTTTTTGCATTGAATGACCACAGTTTTTCCTTCCTTTTCTGCAATTACATCAACTCCTTGATCACCAGAACCTTTAGTTACTCGAGTTATCCAACCAAGCTCTTGTAGTTGTTCTGAAACCCAATGTTCATACTCAAGTCCTGTCATAGACACATCAAAACTATCTGACTCCCCATTCCTAGCTTCTTGTTCATCTTTTACTAAATTATCAATTAGAAATACTACGTCGTCACCAGATAAATGTGATTCACTACCAGGAAGCTCTTTGACAGCAGAGTTGAAAAATTTTGAAATTTCCTTTTTCCACTCAATATCTTGAACACTCCCATAATCATCAACTCTTAATAGTTGTTTCCTCTTTCTGACTAATACATCAATATGCTTTGATACTTCTTTGGCTATTTTTTTTTCTTGAGCTAAGTGTTCTCTTTCTTGGGTAGCTCTTCTTTCTTCTTGAATTTCGCGGTCTTGTTTTGCTATTATTAGGCTAATTATAAGAATTAATATCAGGGCAACTCCAATTGCAATAACTATCGCCCAAAACAGTCCTACTATTGTAGATACAAATCCATCATCACTAATAAAATACCCTATTGGAATTGCTACAAATATAGTTAATACACCTACAAGTTCTTGCCAGCTTTCTGGGTCACCATTACTCTTCATTACTTCTCATAATTTGTTTTACGGATCTATATTTTACGCCATGACACATTAAAATTTTCCCATTGAATAAATTAAGAAACAAATTTTTTATTTAGTTTATAATGTTCTTCAGAAATATGGAGAAACAATTCATACTCTTCATCTGTTAATATATTATCATCATTCGTGTCATAATAGCCTTCATATAAACTTCTATCAACTGTTCTAATAAGATTTAGCAACTTATTATCCATGTATTTTTCTTTACCAAGTACGATCTTTTTTATTTCTTTAAATGGAAATGCTCCACCAAATTCAACCTCAGCCCCAATTTTTGTTTTTCTTTTGTTCCACAATGATGTAATTGATTCTTTTAGGTTTCCTCTTTTTAGATGACGCAAAAAAAACATTATTCTAATTCTAAAATATCCTGCTGCAATTCCTTGTGTGGTTGTTATGTGTCTTGTTAAGAATAATGAAAGTAATGGGGAATAAATTTCTTCATATCTTTTCTTTTGAATATCATTTTGGAGTTCTTTTTTTGCTTTCTTGAAGCCAATTTTATATGCTAAAAGAAAGCTCGATATAATTGAAATAATTATTGCAACAATAGTCAATATTAAATTTACATAGTTTATTTCAATCATTTTATTTCAATCATTTTATATTCTGCCACATGACTAATTATTTACTGCAAATATCTTCTTATCAATTGTGATACTACTTCAGTCTTGGGATACTTTTGGGTTTGCCACGTATAATATATCTTTTTTGATTGTCTCATATATGATATTCTAAAACTAATGAATTATTAAACGTATATCAAGACTTACCTATCCTTATTCTAGACGCCTCGACAGACTGACTATCACGTTTTTAGGCTTTAATGGTTGGATAACCTTAGTGATTTAATAAGTTATGTGGAAAATATAGTACTATTTATTTAACAGTATTTCTTTCTGGTTATTAAATTCAATTTCTGTCAAAACCCCATTGTCTCTTAGTTTTGTAAGTTTTTCAATTTCATCAGCTATAGAAAAACTATTTTGATTGTGGTTTTCTATTCGTGGATTTTTAGATATTTCATTTTTCTTATCGTCTTGGTCAGACAGTTTTATAAAAACTTCAAGAATAGCATACCATTCGCGAGCCAAATTTAAAGAGCTTTTATAAGTGGAACTACTTTTTTCTGACTCAATTTCTAGAAAATTAACAATATATCTTGGGTGTTTAAGATCATTTACTATTATTTGCAAATCGATTCTTTCAACGTTGTCTATCAATTTTTTTTTACATGTCATACTCCCAACAACTAATCCTACAGTACCAAGTGCTAACCCACCAATTAGAGCTCCTCCAACCTGACTCCCTCTATCGGTTTTAATATTTGAATTTCCATCTTCAAGAATTTCCACAGATAATATATCTTTATAATCAAAGACTCTTTGTAGGAAATCAGTTCCAACTTTTCTAATTAAACATATCTTTTTTTGGTTTTCATCATATGCTACCCCTGTCTTTCCGTCATCTCCAACTGCTGCTTCAGTAAGATCAAAGTCCTTGATTTCGTATAGTCTTTTTGACAATTCTTTAAGATTATCACTTGCTGTTATCCTTTGTGTAATGCTAATTATAAGTGCAAAGACAGCAATAAGCACAACTATGACAACTAGTATATCCATTTGTTATTTCCTTAAAATCGTTCTTTTTTTAACTATTCCTAATCTTTTTAATCTCAATGATTGCTCTCTATATTATGGTAATTAAAAACTAATGAATTGTTTTCTGTTTATCAACTTAAAACGACTAATCTATCCTTATTTTAGACCTCATTGCAGCTCTACTGTAGAGTTTAAAGGCTTAAAAGGATATATAACTTTAGTTTGGAAAATTTAGATGTTGTGAGGTAATATCAGATTTAGTCAATAGAAGGAGATCTAAAACCAACTCGCCTTTTAACATTACTAAAAAATTATCACTATAAGTTTTTTATATTTCCATTTAATTTTTGAAATATTAATGTGCAGTCCTTATTTACGGCAGATTCTAAAACTATATTAATATTGAGTAAACTTTATATTATTTAAAATTATTGGATTAATCTAAATGGCAGAAGAATTATTAAAACCTATTGACTTAATGACTAATGATGAATTGATTTCTGTAATTACCATTAAGAAAGATAACTATAATGATGATTATAGAGACAAAGTCTTAAGTGAATTAAATAACCGAGGGATTAAACTGGACGATATTTTAGGAATCGTTAAGTTTAAATTCAATTCAAATAATTTTGAGAATATTGAAATTAATGAAGTTTTTGAAAAAACATCTCTTTTAAAAAATCCGTTAGACCTTATTTATTTCAAAAATTATATGGCAGAACACTTTACTGTTCAAAAATGCTCCAATATTTTTCTATGCCATCATCAAAATCCAAAATTTGGTTTCAGTTCATTTTTCCTGGAGAACGAAGAGGAATTAAAAACATCGTTAGCCGAATTTTTATCTATAGGTAATTGGCTCCCCGAAGATGCAGAAATTATAAAACATTGGGATACATTAGCAGAATCATCTTCATCAGAATATATATTGCGTCTTGCTAAAATGCTGGATGAAAACAATCTATATTACTCTCTTAATACCACTAATCTAATTCGTTTCGATTCGTTTAGTAATCCATATTCATTAGTTCTTCCTGCTGAGGATATTGAAGAAGCTAAGGAAGTTTTTATACTTCTAGAGAATCTTAAAAATGATCTCCATGAAAAGATGGAAATAGCTGAAGCTGCAGAAGACGTTGATAAACAATTAGAGATCTTAACTGAGCTTGAATCAATTACTCCTGAAGATTCGGCGTTGTATTACAATAAGGCTCAACTACTTGATGAGAAGGGACGATATCAGGAAGCCTCGGAGGCTTTGATAGAATCCTTTAATCTTGATTTGGCAAATGGAACTGTCGAAGATATTGAGGATGTAGAAAATTACTTAGTAGAAATACTTGAAAAAGTAGAGAGCAAAATAAATATTCTCCACTGTCTGTCGAGCATCTATGCATTTAAAGGTGATAGTGAAAGGGCTGTTAAATTTTATACAAATCTTATTGAATTAAATGAAAAAGATCCGATTGCTCATCTTAATCTGGGTCATATATATTATTCCCATTTAGAAGATGATGAGAAAGTTAGATTACATTTTCAAAAATTTATAGAATTGGAGCCACATAGTGAGGAGATTGCTGCGCTAGAAGAAATTCTTAAAAATCTAGATTAGTAAATGAACATAGTTACTTATAGAACTAATCCAAAGGGTTATTGTTTTGCAATAAAGGGTAAAAAAACAGATATTAAGTGTAATAAATCAACAAAAACTTTCGATGATAATTTAAAGAAAAATTACTAATTTGCAACCCAATATTCATTTTACGAGGACGAATGGATTTTCACAAAATATCGGTTAAAATTTCGGATAACGAGGTTAGTCAGCTTCAAAAATTTATAATTACCTTAGGTGATCTTAGAAGTTCAGTAAGTGTTAAAAAATCTGAGAGCATTAAGGAATTAAAAATTTCATTTTATACATTTAGCATTGACACTGAAGTTATACAAGAATTTCTTATTAAGTTTAATAATGCAAAACTAACAGCTGTATCCCAAGATGAAATGAATAATCTTTTGCGCCCAACAAGAAAAAGTGCAGCAGCTTATAAAGCAGCTGTTAATACTGAAGTAAGCGCCCAAGATTTAAGAAGCATTAGAAAGATAAAAACTATTGACGATTACATTAGTGAAGGGGAGTATGAAGTTCTACTTGCTATGATCAGAAACATTCAGTTAGATCATAGTAAAAGACAAAAGGCAGAATCTGGCATTCCAACTGCAGTAAAAAAGGCAATTGAGTTAAATTATGAAGATGGAAAAAGTGGGAAGAGAAGAGCAAGTTTTGCCATAGAAGAATTAGTAAAAATTTCTACTAATGCCTCATTAAAAAATCTACGTTTAAATCATATTCTAATTAATGCTGGACAAAAAGCGATAGAAATTTGCACTTTATATGATGACTTTGCTGATGAGTTAATTAAAATTGGTAATAACATTAAGATTCCAAATATTATTAGTATTAACTCAATTGTTAAGTTTTCTGAGATTACCCTGATAGACAATAGGAATTTCAAAGAAAAATTTGGTGCTGATATAAATATTGCTACTAAAAGTACAAATCTAAGATGGCTTAGAATGGCGTATGATACTGTTGAAAATGAAATTAGTGGGGATGATAAAGTTCTTTACGAGAGATTTATTAGTTTTATTGAAAATAAAAAACTTGGTAATTAACCTGAAATAGAATTCTATTCCAGGTTAATTATTTAAGATCTGTTAAGCTTTCATTCTCATACCACGCTCTTCGTGAATAAAAATCCAACTAACAACTTTTCCAATATCCACTTTCTCATAATTATTCCAATACTCTTTAGTTCTAACATGCATCGAACTTGTATCATCCAAAGGAATTGATTCAGCTTCGTCAATTAAATCAAGTATTCTTTTTTGCCATTTCACAATATTTGAAATTCTCAAATCGACCCAACCATCCGCTGCCCAAAGATCGATGTTACTAGGAGATATTTCTAGTTCATCAACACCTCTGTTTGGAGGTATCTTCATTATATTTCCACGTAAGAGAGATTTTCCATTTGGATAAAGAATTGGAATACCGATAGAAATAATTTCGCTTCGCAATTTGCTATCTTCTTTAAGAAGTTGATACATCTTATCAGAAAGTGTTGATGGATCGCTATCTATAATTCCTTTCATTGTACCTGCAACATGGCGAAGTAGATTAATTTCATGAAGTAATTTTGATAATCGTGGAGGTCCAAGTAATTCAAATGCAACACTTTCTGAACCGTGTTCTTCTTCAAGTTTTTTTAACTTTTTAACAGCATAATTTTGTAAAATGCCAGCTCTGTATGTTGGTTCCATTGTAGCATTATCAAGAGCATTAATAATATCATGTCCAGTATTACCACCTTTAATTTCATAAATAATTGTTTTTGAAATCTCTTCAGGTGTTACAAATTCCATTTGTCCTTGTGCAGTAATAGCTTCAAATTCTCCTCTAGAGAAAGTACCATTTTCACCAGTATCTATGAATACTGATTTAAGATTTTTACCAGTAGTTGGAAATTTGGAATCGAGTTTAAGTTTTAACTTGTCGTCTAATTCAATTGAACTTTCAATAGGAATATCTACTAACTCAATTGGTTTACCACCCTTTTTAATTTCGCCATGAACAATTTTTTTCCAAGCAATAGCTGCAGTTGGCTTAACCTCTTTAGTTATAGGTCCATCTGGAGTTCTGCCCATTAGGAATAATAATAATGTGTGTGCACCAGCAACCGATGATTTACTAAGTAGAACTCTGGAAGGTTTCTCCTCGCTATGTGTATAGGGAATATTTAATCCCATTCCACCTGTACCACTTGTACCAATCTTAAGATACATCTTAGTTTCAAACTTAGACATAGATGCATACAAAATTTGAATATGTCTAATCAATTGAGGAATATATTGGTTGCAAAGTAATTTTTCAGTCTCCACAATCATTGACTCAGCATTGGGAGATTCCCCAATTTTCTTTTGAATGTCTCTGTACATTGTGTAAATATCTTGATATGCAATTCCCGTTGCAGCATTCACACTATCAATAATAATTTCTGGTTTATACTCTGCAAGTAGTTTGTAGATTGATGAGTTGTGAAGAATCTCATCATTCAATTCATCCATTGTATCTCTAAGCAAAGTTTGACGCGTATCCTTATCCTCAAGTAGGTCTAATCGATTAGTATCCTTAAAATCATGACGGACAAAAATATTTCCCCACCATGGAATAAAATAATCATCAGGTAGATGTGGAAAATCTTTTTTAAGGTTATTCACTTGTTCTTCTGCCTCTGATTGTCTAAGCGATGAGATAATTATTCTCTTTGGTTCTTCCCTAATTAAATTGCGAGATAAACTATTTCCAACTAGTCCCCAACCGCCGAAGAGCAACACAGTTTTGTTTTTAATATCCATAAATTCCTCGTTATAAAATTTTTCTTATGAATGTAAATTAAGATATTGAAGTATTTGAGACAAGGGAATTATTAACTAAAAAAACGCCTATTATTTTCGAAAATAATTATTGAATAATAGGAATAGAATAGAGGCTTCACTAAATTTGTAATTGATAAAAATAGTAATACTATTTCTGTACTCATCATGAAAGAATTCGAGAAATCCGCAGTAATTACTTGATTATAATCCAAAGAATGGATTAGGAATAACAGACTTTTTTTTAGAAAATAAAATGAAAACTAAGAATAGATTATGAAACTTACAGAAATACTTAAAATAGATAAAATAACAATTGATTTCAAAGGGACAACAAAGGAAGAAATCATAAATGAGATGATTGATATGTTCAAGGGGGATGAAAGAGTTACTGATTTAGAAACTATTAGAACTGTTGTTCTTGAACGCGAAGAAATTATGTCAACTGGTGTTGGAAGTGGATTTGCAATTCCTCATGGTAAAACAAACATGGTTACGGAGATGGTTGCAGGATTTGGTCTTCTAAAAAAACCAATTGATTTTGATTCTATAGATGGTAAGCCTGTAAATCTTATATTTTTGTTAATTGGTAAGGAAGATTCAGTAGGGCAGCATATAAAAATGTTAAGTAGAATCTCTAGAATCATGAATCAAGAAGCAGTAAGAAACAGACTAGCTAATGCTTCTTCAACAGAAGAGATTTTTCAGATCTTTGAGGAAGAAGATAATAAGTATTTAGAACTCTCATAAACGAAACCCGAAAGATAATATTATGATAAAAGCTATTACTGGCACTAAAGATATTTTGCCAAGTGAAATTCCAAATTGGAATAATCTTGAAGAGATTGTTCGTAATGCGATGAAAGCCTTTAACTATAAGGAAATACGAACACCAATATTTGAAGAGACTCGTCTTTTTAGCCGTGGTATTGGGGAAGCTACTGATATTGTTGGTAAAGAGATGTACACATTTCTCGACAGAAGTGAAACTAGCATTACTTTGAAACCTGAAATGACAGCCTCCGTTGTACGCGCGTTACTTGAGCATTCTCTCGATAAGCAATTTCAGTTAAACAAATTATTTTATATCTCACCTATGTTTCGTCAAGAGCGACCCCAGGCTGGACGTTTTAGACAATTTAATCAGTTTGGTGCTGAAGCCCTTGGTAGCACTAGTCCTGCACTTGATGCAGAAATGATTCTGTTAGCTTATCAAATATTAAAGGGATTGGGATTATCTAATTTTGTTGTTAAAATTAATTCTCTCGGAGTTCCAGCTTCGCGTGAGGTTTATAAAAACTTGCTTAAGGAATATCTATCTGATAAACTTAGTGACTTATCTGAAGAGAGTCAGAAACGATATGAGACTAATATACTTAGACTTTTTGATAGCAAAGATAGACGTGACATAGAAATTATGGAACACGCACCTTTGTTAATTGAACACTTGGATGATGAATCACTGGAACATTTTGAAGAAGTAAAACAAATGCTACTTAGTGCTGGAGTACCATTTGAAGTTGATCCAAAATTAGTTCGTGGATTGGATTATTACACACACACAACTTTTGAGTTAGTTAGTGGAAGCGTTGGCTCGCAATCTGCATTATGTGGTGGTGGGCGTTACGATTTACTTGTAAAGCAACTAGGTGAGCGTGATGTACCTGGAGTTGGATTCGCTGCTGGAATTGAAAGAATTTTACTTGCAATGGAGAATGAAAAGGTAATGCCAGAAGCTGTACCGCAGATTGATTATTACATTGTTCGTCTCGATAAAGAATTGAATAAGAAGGTATTTGAAATTGCTACTCAACTTCGATCAGATAACACAGTTGAGTTTGATTATACACAACGTAGTGTTAAAGCGCAAATGCGTGAAGCTAATAGACTTGGTGCTACAAAAGTGCTTATGATTGGTGGAGAAGAATACGAACGTGGAATGGCAACATTAAAAAATATGGCAGATGGCTCTCAAGAAGAAATATCTCTAGAGTCTTTATAGAAATCTAACTTGTTGCACAGATTAGTAATCTGTGTATATATATAATGCAATCAATTATTAATTTCTAAATATGAAGATTCAATGAGAAAAGTAATAGGAAGAAAACCAGTTTTAGAAGCAATAAACTCGGGCAATGAGATAGATAGAATTATGATCTCCTTTGGGCAAAAGGGTAATGTTGTTGAAGCAATATTAGTAGCCGCCAAGAATAGAAAAATAAAAATTTCGCAACTCTCTCCTCATAAATTTAAAGAGCATGAAAAGGGGTTGAATACTCAAGGTGTTATTGCTTTTATAAATGATATCAATTTATGGAAACCAGAGGCATTAATAGCACAATCAAAAAAGAATGAAAATCCACTAATTCTAATTCTGGATGAAATTCAAGATACACATAATATGGGAGCCATTTTTAGAAGTGCTGAAGCGAGTGGAGTTGATGGAATTATCATAACCCAACGCAACACTGCACCACTCAATGAAACGGTTGAAAAGACATCTGCTGGTGCAATATCACATATGAAAATTTCACAAGTCTCTAATCTATTTCAAGCAATGGAATTATTGAAAGATAATGGTTTTTGGATTTATGGTTCATCTCTTGGGAAGAATTCACAAAATTACTCTGAGCTTAATTATAAAGGTGCTGTGGCAATTGTTGTCGGAAATGAAGAGAAAGGAATTCGCAAAAGAGTAGCTGAAAATTGTGATCATTTAATTCAAATTCCAATGCTAGGTAAAACACAATCCCTAAATGTTTCGGTTGCAACTGGGATTATACTTTACGAAGTTGTGAGGCAAAGAGGAAATTAAAATTCATTATCATTATATTTTATTTTAAGTGAGTCAAGTTCAGACTTTAGATTATTTACAAGCTCTGAATCTTCCATTGTATTATAGATATTATTCAATTCGTTGGGATCATTTTTTAGATCGAATAATTCCCATTTTTCAAGTCCATAAAAATAAATTAATTTATATCTGTGGTTCTTAATTCCATAGTGCTGCTTCACATTATGCCAACCATGTGGAAATTCGTAATAATGGTAATACATCGATTTACGCCAGTCTTTATCTTTCTCTCCAATGGCTATATTTCGGAACGATTCTCCTTGAATATCGGACGGAATATCTACACCTGCGAAATCCAAAAATGTTGGGGCATAATCAAGATTCATAATAAAATTCTCTGAAGTAGTTTTAGCTTCTATTTCAGCTGGGTATCTTATAAGAAAGGGAGTTCTAAATGATTCTTCATACATCCATCTTTTGTCGAACCATCCATGCTCGCCTAAATAAAATCCTTGATCTGATGTATAAACAACAATTGTATTTTCAGTAAGTCCATTCTCATCAAGATATTTTAAAATTCTCCCTACACTTTCATCTACAGATAAAATTGTAGATAGATAGTCACGCAAATATCTTTGATATTTCCATTCTGATAATTCCTTTCCAGTTAGGTTTTTACTTTTGAAATCAAAATTGATTTTCTCAATGTATTCATCCCAAGCAATTTTCTGTTCGTCAGTTAATCTATTATATGTGCTTTCCCAAATGCTTTCAACTCTTGCGGCAAATCTTTTATTTCCCCCACTTCCAGTCTCTTTTGCATAGGAGTCACTATTCAATTTTAGATCAAACGAAAGATACATGTCGTCTATTCTCATATCTGCTTCAGATGCGGCTACTCGAGAATTATAATCATCATAAAAAGTTTCTGGTAAGGGAATATCAACTGAATCAAATAGACCCAAGTTCTTAATGTTTGGCATCCAATTTCTGTGTGGAGCTTTATGATGTATTAACATTGCAAAAGGCTTGCTTTTATCAAGTGAGTCAAGTTCTTCAATTGCAAAATCTGTAATTAAATCAGTAGTATATCCAGTATACTTTATAGTATCACCATTTTCCCAAATTGTAGGATTATAATATTGGCCTTGTCCAAACAAAACTTTCCAATTATTAAATCCAGTGGGTTTACTCTTAAGATGCCACTTTCCAACAATAGAAGTATTATAGCCAGCTTTTTGCAATAGCTTTGGAAATGTTTGTTGTGAGCCATCAAATTTATCTCTATTATCTCTAAGTCCATTTAGAGAACTATATTTTCCTGTAAGCATCGTTGCTCGGCTTGGTCCGCAGATAGAGTTCGTAACATAACTATTTACAAATAGCATTCCTTCATTTGCAATTCTATCAATATTTGGAGTTTTAATAAGTTCAGATGAATAGGAAGAAATTGCTTTCTGAGCGTGATCGTCGCTCATGATGAAAATAATATTGGGTTGCTTTGGTGAGTTATCGAGAGTACATGAACTAATAAAAGATAGCGAAAATATAATAAGAAGAAGAGCGTACTGTTTCATAACATCCTTTTCCAAAAATGGTTTTTACATCAAGAAATATAGAGAATTGAATTTATATTTACTACGGTATATTATTTATGTTGGAATTTACGTTAGAGTTTAAACTATCCTTTCTTTTGTGATATTTTTTATAATACTCAATTTTCTCATGATTGCTTTTGTCATTGAAAACGTATTCTTTATTGCCTTTTATATAGCCTATAACAGCACTAACAATTCCTACAACAATGATTGGAATAACTAATATACTACAACCAGGATCATTGCAATTAGGAAGTAGCAAAGTTAATAGAGTTATACTTGTGGCTAATCCGCTAATTCCCCAGAGCAATCCATTAGCAATTTTATTGCCAGTTGCTTCCATCTCAATTTTTTCAATTTTGGATTGTTGCATTGATAAAGTATCAGAATTGTATTCAAAAAAAACTAAACTGTCTGTGGCATTAACATAGTTAGTAGCTATTACTTTACCATCTAAGAAATAAATATGTGAATTATATTTGAGACCATATCGATTAAAAACACGATAATCCCTCTCAGAATAGTTAGGCTGATTTGAATAATTAACTGCTGAACAACCCATAAATAAAAGTGAAATAATAAGAATAAATACTAATGCTTTATAGCCCATAACACCCACACCAAATTGATAGAAAAGTGAATATAATATAGTAATAAAAGTGAATATTCTCACTCATACTTTAATCTTGTAGTGAAGTAGAGTGAAATATAAAAATTCCCGTTATTTGCTTTATTCAATTTATTGTGCTTTAAAATGTATAATTGCTTTTTTCGTTAAAAATAAATTCTTTCTCCCCACCGTGCACAATACCTAAAATAAAAGCCGAAAGTCCAGCCAATGCTGCAAGTCCCATAATAACTATTCCACCAGCTTTTGAATTTGCATCGTCAGGGGATAACGCAATTAGAGTGCCTCCCGTAACTAAAGTGGTTGCAAGTCCAAAAACTAGCCCATTTCCAGTCGCTCCTATCCAATTTTTATTTTCAACCCTTTCGATTTTTCTTAAAGGAATTGACATTGTATCGCTATGAGCTTCGTAGAACAAAAAATCATTTTCCACAAACACATATTTTGTCTCAATTTCCTTTCCATTCATCAAAATTATTTTCGAACTATGTTTTGCTCCTAATCGGTTAAAAGTATTATAATCCCTCTTAGAATTATTTGGTTGATTTGAATAATTAATAGCTGAACAGCTAATGGATAATAGCGAAATAATTAGAATAAATAGTAATGCTTTATAGCCCATAATTCTCTCAATAATTAGCAAAATATTAATTGTAATATAGCAAAAAAGAGGGGCAAGTCTCCTAGAAAATTCAATCTTGACATTATTTTCCAGATTGATTAAGTTTCGATGTGAAATTAGAAAGGAAGTTAAATGAGTGACGAAACGAGCATAAAAAAAGATGACTCACAAAGAGATGAAAAAGACTTAATAAACGAATTAACCGATACTGAATATAAATGGGGATTTGTAACTGATATTGAAGAAGAAGCATTTTCTAAAGGTTTAAGTGAAGAGACTGTTCGAAGAATATCTAAAATTAAAAATGACCCTGAGTGGATGACAGAATTTCGTGTAAAAGCTTATAAACATTGGTTGACATTAAAAGAGCCAAAGTGGTCTAATGTTAAATATCCTGAGATTGATTTTCAAGATATACGATATTATTCTGCTCCAAAGCAAGCAGAGCAGTTAGATAGCTTGGATGACGTTGACCCAGAATTAATAAAAACATTTGAAAAACTTGGAATTCCAATAGAGGAACAGAAAAAACTCTCTAATGTTGCAGTAGATGTAGTGTTTGATTCAGTTTCCGTTAAGACAACTTTTCAAGATACTTTGATGGAAAAAGGAATTATATTTTCTCCATTATCAGAGGCAATCAAAAATCATCCCGAATTAATTAAAGAATATATGGGCTCAGTTGTTCCTTATACTGATAATTACTATGCAGCATTAAATGCAGCAGTTTATAGTGAAGGTTCTTTCGTATACATTCCAAAAGGTGTACGTTGTCCAATGGAACTTTCCACTTACTTTAGAATTAATTCAATGGATACTGGTCAATTTGAGCGTACTCTAGTTATTGCTGAAGAAGATGCATATGTAAGTTATCTTGAGGGCTGTACAGCACCAATGAGAGATAAAAATCAATTGCATGCTGCAGTTGTTGAGTTGGTTGCAAAAAAGGGTGCAGAAATAAAATACTCCACCGTGCAGAACTGGTATCCTGGTGATAAAGATGGAAAGGGTGGAATTTATAATTTTGTTACTAAACGTGGAGTTTGTGATACAAATGCAAAAATATCTTGGACTCAAGTAGAAACAGGTTCAGCTATCACATGGAAGTATCCAAGTACTATTCTTAAAGGGGATAACTCAATTGGTGAATTTTATTCCGTTGCTGTTACAAATAATTATCAGCAAGCTGATACAGGAACAAAGATGATTCATCTTGGAAAAAACACTCGAAGCACAATTGTCTCTAAGGGTATATCTGCTGGGCAAAGTAACAACTCATATCGTGGACTAGTAAAAATTGGAAAGAATGCAGATGGAGCAAGAAATTTCTCTCAATGTGACTCGATGCTAATGAGCGATAAATGTGGAGCACACACTTTCCCATACATTGAAATTGATAACAAAAACTCCACAGTTGAACACGAAGCAACTACATCAAAAGTTAGCGAAGACCAGATTTTCTATTTAAATCAAAGAGGAATTTCAACTGAAGATGCAGTTAATATGATTGTAAACGGATTTTGTAAAGAAGTATTTAAAGAACTTCCAATGGAGTTTGCAGTTGAAGCGACAAAATTGTTAGCACTCAGTCTGGAAGGTAGTGTTGGATAATCAATTGATAAATTTGTATGTCATTGCGAGGAGTTCGTCTTTTGAACGACGTGGCAATCCCTAATAGATTGCTTCGCAAAAAAAACGCTCGCAATGACAACGGTTTTGAGAAATAACGGAGAACTGAATTAAGTACTATGCAGTTTAAAATATATAATATTAGGAAATAGAATGATAGAAATTAAAAATTTAAAAGCTAAGATAGACGGTAAAGAAATTTTGCAAGGAATAGACTTACAAGTCAACGCTGGTGAAGTACACGCAATTATGGGACCAAATGGTTCTGGAAAATCGACACTTGCTAATGTTTTAACAGGGCATGATAAATATGTGCCATCTGGTGGAACAGTAACTTTTAATGGAAAAGATTTACTTGATCTTTCTCCTGAGGATAGAGCAAGGGAAGGACTGTTTTTAGGTTTTCAATACCCAGTAGAAATTCCAGGTGTCAGTAATGCTACATTTTTACAAACAGCAATTAATGAAATTCGAAAATACAATAATGAGGAGGAAATAACTCCGAAAGAATTTTTGAATAGAATGAAAGAGAAAGCAAAAGTTGTTGGAATGGATAACTCATTAATTAGTCGTTCTGTAAATACTGGGTTTTCCGGTGGTGAGAAAAAGAAAAACGAAATATTCCAACTACTAATGTTGAACCCTAAGCTTGCAATATTGGATGAAACTGACTCTGGACTTGATATTGATGCGCTTCGAGTTGTTTCTAATGGTGTTAATGAATTTAGGAATGAACATAATGCAGTTATTTTAGTTACACACTATCAACGTCTGCTCGATTACATTGTTCCAGATTTTATACACGTTTTGTATCAAGGGAAAATTATTAAATCCGGTGGTAAAGAATTAGCACTTGAGCTTGAGGAGAAAGGTTACGATTGGATTACGAAGGGTGAAGCGTAATGAGTGTTGACACAAAAAAAATGGATGCAATTGAACGTTACACTTTAAGTGCTGAAAAAATTATTGTAAGCAATGAAAATCAATTCCTTTCTAAATTGCAAAGTGAGTCTAAAACTAAGTTAAGTGAAATGAAATTTCCAACTATTAAAACAGAAGAGTGGAAATATACTAATCTTAATTCTTTGTTGAAAAGTGAGTTCGTTCATTCTGCTGAATTAGATGATGTTGAAATTACCAGTAACGACGTAGATAAAATCAAATTCCAAAACTTTGACAACTATCTTCTCGTTTTTGTAAACGGAGTTTTACAAAAGGAATTGTCCGATTACGATGAACTTAAAAAGGAAATTATCGTAAGTACAATTTCAGACGCTGTCGTTGAGAGCAAGGATTTAATAGAACAACATTTTACAAAAATTGCTGTGGATAAAACAGCATTTGATTATCTAAATCTCTCTAATTTTGAAGATGGTTTTTTCATTCAAGTCCCGAACAATAAAGTTCTTGAAAAACCAATTCAAATAGTGAACATTACTGGAAATAAAAACAAAATGGTGTTATCTCCCTCAAGAAACCTAATAGTAATTGGGAAAAATAGTGAAGCTTCTATTGTGCAAAACTATTGTGGAATAGAAGGGGAGCAGTATTTTAATAGTATTTCTTCAGAAATATTTATTGACCAAAATGGTGTGCTTAATATTTATAAAGTTGAACTCGAAAACGAGGACTCATACCACATAGATAAAACAGACATACTACAGAGTAGAGATAGTCAGTTCAATCATTTCAATTTTACATTTGGTGGAAAGTTGATTCGAAACGATATTAACACAGAGCTAAACGATGAGAATATTGAGTGTACATTAAATGGCTTGTATATAGGAAATGATAAGCAACATATAGATAATAATACTTTTATAAACCACGCTAAACCTCATTGTACTAGTAATGAATTATACAAAGGAATTTTAGATGATAATTCTCGTGGTGTATTCAGTGGAAAAATATTGGTTGAGAGGGATGCTCAATTAACAAATGCATATCAGAACAATAACACAATACTACTCTCTGATGATGCAACAGTTGATACTAAACCACAACTTGAGATTTATGCAGATGATGTGAAATGTACACACGGCGCAACAGTAGGGCAACTTGATGAATCGGCAATGTTTTATATATTATCTAGAGGTATCTCAAAAGAGAAAGCAAAAGCTATGTTAATTACGGCTTTTGCTGAAAGTGTAGTTGAAGGAGTTAAAATTGAACCGCTTCGTGATGAATTAAATAAATTAATTAATGAACACCTAAACAGAGATAAAGTTTTATGATTAGTGTGCCTAAGACAAATCAAGTTATAAAAGTAGATCCAAAGTTTCGAAACTTTGATGTAAATAAAATTAGAAGAGATTTCCCAATTCTTCAAAGAGAAGTAAACGGGAAACCTTTAGTCTATTTTGATAATGCTGCTACCACACAGAAGCCAAATATTGTTATTGATAGTATGGCACATTACTATCGATACGAAAACGCCAATATTCATAGGGGTTTACATTTCCTAAGTGAGGTCGCAACAGAGCAGTATGAAAACGCTAGACTCAAAGTTAAAGAGTTTGTTAATGCAATGTCTGTTTCGGAGATTATATTTACTAAAGGAACTACAGATGGTGTTAATCTCATAGCCAATACTATGTGTCGTGCTGATATGCTAAAGGAAGGTGACGAAATTATTATCTCCCACATGGAGCACCATGCAAACATTGTTCCGTGGCAATTACTTTGTGCTAGAAAGAAGACAGTTCTAAAAGTAATTCCAATTAATGATGAGGGCGAAATAATTTTAGATGAATATAAAAAACTTATTTCAGCTAAAACTAAGCTTGTATCTATTGTACATACATCCAATACTCTTGGAACAATAAATCCAATAAAACAAATAATTGATATTGCTCATGATAATAATATCCCAGTTTTAATTGATGCCGCTCAGTCAGTAGCACACCAAAAGATTGATGTGCAAGAATTGGATTGTGATTTTCTAGTTTTTTCTGGACACAAATTATTTGGCCCAACTGGTATTGGTGTTTTGTATGGCAAAGCAGAGTTGTTGAATAAGCTCCCACCATATCAAGGTGGTGGAGATATGATTCGCACGGTAACATTTGAAGAGACAACATTTGAGGATATTCCAAATAAATTTGAGGCTGGAACTCCAAATATAGTTGGGGGTATTGGACTTGGAGTAGCAATAAAATATTTAAATATGTTTAGCTTCAATGATATTGCATCTCATGAAAATGAATTGTTACAATATGCAACTGAGCAAATGTTAGAGATTAATGGAATTAGAATTATTGGAACTGCCAAAAATAAGGCATCAGTAATCTCATTTACGGTTGATGGAATTCATCCGTACGATATTGGAACAATCATCGATACTGATGGAATAGCTATTAGAACTGGACATCATTGCACACAACCAATAATGAAAAGGTATAATGTGCCAGCTACTGCAAGAGCATCTTTCGCTTTCTATAATACAAAAGATGAAATAGATGTTTTTATTAAGGCACTAAATAAAGTAATAAAAATGTTTAGTTGAGAAATATTGCAATAGTCATTGCGAGCATTTGTTTTGCAAAGCAATCTCCAGAAGATTGCCAGGTCGTCCAAAAAAAAGGACTCCTCACAATGACTAAGTTTAACGAAAGATAAATTTTTTAAAATAGAAAAATATAACTATGAAAGACCAAAAATTTTTAGAGCAAGAAGTAATTGATTTATTAAAAACAATATTTGACCCAGAAATACCTGTTAATATTTATGAGCTTGGACTTATATATAAAGTGGAGATTACTCCAAGTTTTAACGCACTAGTTGAAATGACATTAACAACTCCAGCGTGTCCGGTGGCAGAAAGTTTACCTGGGGAAGTGAAGGATAGAATAAAAGGGATTCATGAAATTAATGAAGTTTTTGTCGACCTTGTTTGGGAACCTCAATGGAATATGGAAATGATGAGTGACGAAGCAAAACTACAACTTGGAATGCTATAGAATTAAATAAAGTAAATCGAGAGTCGTAAGTAAAAAAACTGTTTTTAAGTCTTCCGATTTTCGATTCATGACTATTGGGGTCAGATAATAAAAATTTAAAAAGAAAAATGTAATGTTTACAAAATCATATAAAAAGATATAAGAAAGGAAACAAAGATGTACCAAATAAATTCTAAACCGCCAGTATACGATCCAATAGCAATTCAGCCAATGCGCGACGAGCTTACTTTTGTTGGGTTTGAAGAGATGCTTACTCCAGATGTTGCAGAGAAAAACTTATCTGTAATGGACGATGAAACAAAACTGGTTTTTATAAACTCAGTTTGTGGTTGTTCTGCTGGTAGTGCCCGTCCTGGTGTTGCACTTGCATTACAACACAATAAAATTCCACATAAATTGTATACTTCGTTCGCTGGAAACGATAGAGACTCTGTTGATTTAATTCGGGAAAAATTCTTGTCACAGTTTGTTCCTTCTTCACCTGTAATAGCAATTCTAAAAAATGGAGAGACGCTATACCACATGAGTAGAGCCGATATTATTGGAAAATCTCCAGAAGAAATTGCGGAACTACTAACAGATGTTTTTGATGCCAATGATGGGAATAAAGGACCATCAATCAAAACTGAGAATTATAAAGAATTAATTCATGCAATATCGTGTGGTTCAAAAATTCCACGTTATAATAATTAAAAAATGAAATTTAGTACTCAAGAAGAATATGGCCTAAGATGTTTATTGCGAATTGCCCGTTTTCATGAAATGGGCAAAGCGCTTACTATTCCTGAAATAAGTAGGGGAGAAGGAATTAGCGAGCATGTAACTGCTAAAATTCTCCGATCATTGCGTCTTGGAGGATTTATAGAAAGTGCACGCGGGCATCTAGGTGGGTACACTCTAGCAAGACCCCCACATAAAATTCTTGTAGGAAATGTATTGAACGAACTTGGCGGAAAACTTTATGACGACTCATATTGTTCTTTGCATTCTAAAGGTGATCTTCTGTGTACAGTTACATCCGATTGTACAGTAAGATCACTTTGGGAATTAATTCAAAATTCTGTTGATAATGTTATTGGTGAAATGCAGTTAAGTGATTTGATGACAAATAACATTTCCATTACTACATAACTATATTCTAGATTGTTAAAACGGCTGAGTTCTAATTATAACAATATTATTTTACTGCAATGTCAAAAAATTCTATCATTTCGAACCCTTTTCATGGGTGAGAAATTTCATGAATAATTGAAGATTTCTCAATCGCTAAAAGCAAGCTCATTTCGGTAAACTCAATGCACCGCATTTCGAAATGACATTTAAACTATTCTGGGAAAATGCCGTAGTATAATTTGTTGGCGTTAATAGAACGCAACCGTAAAAAATATCTTTAATTAATTTTCGCTACTCTCTTTTGTAAAAAACTTTAATACGAAAAAGCCTAATAGTCCGGCTATGAGTGACGCAAAGAGAATACCAATTTTAGATTGCTCAATAATATCATTATCTGTAAATGCTAAGCCACTAACAAAAAGTGACATAGTAAATCCAATTCCAGAAAGAAGTGAAATGCCATATACTATAGACCATGTTTTACTATTTTGCTCAAGATTCGTCAATCCAAGTTTTGATAAGATCCAAGTGGCTCCAAAAACTCCAATTTGCTTTCCAATAAAAAGACCTGCAACTATACCATAAGTTAATGGAGAAGAGAATGCCTCCGATAGAACATCAGCATTAAAAACAACTCCAGCATTGGCAAAAGCAAATATAGGAACTACAATATAGGCTGAAAAACCATGCAGTTTATGCTCAAGCCGATGTAAAGGAGATTCAGCTTTTACAATTATATCTTCCAAATAATTCAATGCTTCTGCTTTTAGTTCTTTCCCCTTATTGCCAAGATTAATTGCAGTTGAATCTTTAAATAATTTTACTCCCTTTTCCGCTTTCTCAACAAGTTCATCATTTTGTGCTGGTTTAATAATTGGAATTAGAAAACCTAATAGAACACCAGCTATTGTTGCATGCACACCAGATTTAAGTACTGCGAACCAGAGAATAAATCCAACTAGTAAATAGGGTGTAAGAGATGTAATTTTTCTAAAGTTTAATATTCCAAGAATAGCTAAACTGATTCCTGCTATAATTAATGCAGTTGTATTTATATCGGAAGTATAAAATATAGCAATAACCAAAACTGCAATTAAATCATCAACTACAGCAAGTGCAGAAAGAAATACCTTTGCCCAGAGTGGAATTCGTGAGCCTAGTATTGTAAGTATACCAACAGCAAAAGCAATATCAGTTGCCATTGTAATACCCCAACCATCTTTAAATTCATTTCCAGAATTAAATAGAAGAAAAATACCCGCTGGAACAATTGCTCCGCCAATTGCTGCAACTACAGGAAGCAATGCAGAACGAAAATCAGATAGCTCTCCACTTACCAATTCTCTCTTAATTTCTAATCCTATTACAAGAAAAAATATTGCCATCAATCCATCATTTATCCAATGGTGTAGTGACATATCTATCATAGCACCCGGAATTCCAAAAGTAAAATGCATATGAAGTAGGTCTTGATAACTCTGGTTCAAAAAACTATTTGCTGTGAATAATGCTAGTATTGTAACAATAATTAATAGAATTCCTGAAGACGACTCTGATTCAAAAAATTCTTGAAAAAGAGATTTAGGTTCATTTAAAATTTTCATATTAGTTAGAATTGTGAATGGATTTGGAAAAATAATAATAAAAGTGAGTAATTGAAACTGGTTGGAACCGAATTAATAATTTTTATACTGTTTTATCTTTTCAATCGATTTTTTAATCTCATAATTTTCAGGAAAATCAATCATAGCATCTTCAAAATATTTAATTGAAATTTTAGGATCGCAATAAAGCCACAAAATTCCATTGTAGATATTTGCATCTGGAGAAATCTTTTGTTGTGGTGAAGATTGAAGTTGTTTTACAATCTCTGGACAGGGACAATCATCAAAAATAGGATCAGCAGTAATTATAAATCCCACATCTTCATTAACAAGTAAGGTGAAAAGTTCAAATGCTTTCATGATTTTTCCAATCTGTGCGTACGCAATAATCAACTTTCTTTGAACAGACTTATTTAATGCATCTTTTAAATAAACTGGTTTTAGTTCTCTTACAGCAGCTTTATAATTACGTGCCATAAAATATTGATTACCTAACATTTCACTCATTATATATTATCTGGGGTTAAATTTAGAAATAGAGCGAAGATTATCCTCCGCTCTTACATCAATAAATTTACTGTTTTATTTTACTAAATCATAATCACGAATATCTGTATCTGGATTAAATCTAGTGCCAGGCATCGTGTCGTAAGACATTCCGTTAACACCAAAAACAATTGTTTCGGCATCATAGCCAAGCACCCTAAGATATGTCGCAATGTGCGCAGAAGTGTGTCCAGTATAGCAATAAACTATTATTTTTTTATCAGTTGGAAGAGTTGTCAAATCTGTGTCTAACAATAAAGATGTTTTAGGAGTGTATTGTATTGCACCTTCAATATGTCCCCAATTGTAATCTGTAACTGACCAATAGTTTACAATATAGTAATTCCCCAAATTTGCATATACGTCATCACTTGATATTTTTACATCACCAAGAGGATCAGTAGCAGACAGAATTTCTTCAATTCTAGATCTTAAAATGTTTTCACCACTAGAATTTGTTGTATTCAATTTTGGTAATTCACTAGCAACTGCTTTTGGGCTACTTGTTTTTGTAAATTGAAAAGCTCTAATGCTGTTAATGCTAGTTGTCCAATAACTTGAAGTTGTATTATTCCAACTGCACATTCCCCATAAAAGATCTTTTACATTTGAGTATCCTAACAGTCTTAATAATGTGGTTGCAAATCCAGCGCCTTGTCCAGAGTAACAAGTTATAACTACAAGCTCTTTTGAATCCAAATTATTTTCTTCGTAATGACTAACAATATTATTTATTGTAACATTTACAGCGCCTTTAATATGCCCAATATTATAATCGGCTTCTCTTCGAATATCAATAATATATTGATCTTTTCCGGCAGTTATGTTTATCATCACATCCGATGCATTAATTAATGCAGGTGCACTATTATTTATAAATCCACCATTAGTGCCTTCCAAAAATTTCACCAATATTTCTGACTCATTAATAGTTGGTTCTGTTTCGGTAACGTTATCTGTACATCCTACATAGATGAGTAAAATTAATACGACTAACAATGAATCTTTTAACTTATGTAAATGCATTGTATTCCTTAATATTTGAGTAAGGTTATAAAATTAAATTATGACTAGAATTTGAAATGTAGTTTTTAAAAATGTGAAAAAGTGGTTATTAAAATTGCCCAAGAGATTTGAATTAGCTTGAAATATGATTTGTAATTATTTCAATTACTTCTTTAATTTTATTATTAGTCGGATATTCCTTACTAGCTTTTTCTAGAAACTCTATTGATTTTTTGGAATCACAATAAAGCCAAAGTATGCCATTTGCCAAATTACTTTTCTCACCAAAAGGGGATATTTCTGTTTTCTTAAATTCTTTTAATATTTCAGGGCAAGGACAATCATCAAAAATAGGATCAGCATCAATTATAAATTTAACATCTTCTTTAACTAGCAAATAGAATATATTAAACCCTTTATCAATTTTGTTTATTTGAACATAACAAATAATAAGTTTTCTAATTACTCCCTTATTAGTTGAATTAGTATTGTAAACGGGTTCCAACTCTTTTACGGCTTTAAGATAATTACGACCCATAAAATATTGATTGCCTAACATTTCACTCATTTTGTTTTTTTACCTACTTTTTGTTTATTAAAATTGAGCGGAGATTTCTCTCCGCTCATAACAATTAGTTTACTTCTTTTATTGTTCTAAATCATAGTCATGAACTGAATAATCAGGATCAGCAGGATCATTATTAAATTTTGTTCCTGGCATAGTATCATAAGACATTGCATTAACACCGTATAATACAGATTGAGCATCATATCCAAGTACTCTTAAATATGCTGCAACTAGTGCGGATGTTTGACCAGTATAGCAATAAACAGCAATTGTTTGATCTGTTGGAAGTGTCTCTAAATCTCCATCCAAAGTAAAGGCAGCTTTAGGAGAATATTGCATAGCACCATCAACATGTCCCCAACTATAGTCAGTTTCGTTCCAGTAGTTAGCAATAAAATGGTTACTAATACTTGTATTAGATACCATAGCAGCTCCAAACCCTTCTGCAAAAACTTCTTCTACTCTAACTCGTAGTATTTCGGCACCTGTAGTTTTGCCAGTATTTAGTGTAGGTAAATCTCCTTTTTCAGGTTTTTGTGTTGGAGTGTCAACTAGTGGGTAACCATTTTTAATATTTGATTTCCATTTATCTGCAGTTAATTCATTCCAACTGCACATTCCCCATTTCAAATCTTTCACGTTTGTGTAACCCATCATATGCATTAAAGAAGTAGCCCAACCTGCAGTTTGCCCAGTGTAACAAGCTATTACAACTGATTCTCTATCTTTTAAACCATTTGCCTCATAATAGGCTAAAACTTCTTTTTGATCCACAAAAACAGAACCTTTTATGTGACCAGCATCCCATTTTTCTTGACTTCTAATATCAAGAATAACTTGGTCAGCACCAGCATTAATATTTGCATAAACACCTGATGCTTTAATCATTGTTAGTGAAGTATGGTTTTCAAGAGGATTATCGTTATCTACAATATACTTAGTTAACACTTCTGCTTCATTAACCGTTACTGGTGGATTAGTTGTTTCATCATCGGAACATCCAGTATATACAAATAACATTGGAATGATAAGCATCAAATAATAAAGTTTACGTAAGTTCATTTTGTTTCTCCTTGTGTTATAAATAATTAGTTGTTTGTTGTTGCAAAAATATTCTATTCTAATTTTCTGTCATTCCCGAATGTCTCTATCGGGAATCCATTGCATTTGTTGAAGATTCCCGCTAAAAACATGCGGGAATGACACTTCATATAGTGCAATGACGATTATTCTAAAATTCTATTTTGCTTCCCACCTTGCAGGAAGTTTATCATCTACTACTATATTTTTGTTTGCATTCACTTCCCAGTCATCTAAGCTAGGTTGAATTTCATCTTCAGGATTGCTATTAAATAGGTATAGTTCTCTATTCCTATACGATCCATCTTCCATTTTAACAATATGACACGCTTGAGCACAAGATGGATGAGATATTGCAGTTCCAGAATCACTAACAGTAGTATCTGTTCTTTCAGTCCATCTTAAAATATTATGTGGTGTTGTATATTTATAAGTAGGGAAAACATCAAAATTTGATAATGCTGCTACTCCCCAGTTTTCCCAGCTATCTGGTGCTGAAAGTGCTTGACGTACTGTTGCAAATTTATATTCATCTCTGCCATTAAAGTCCACATCATAAGGAGCAGTTTTTAATGGATTTATAGCTATTTTGAATTTCATATGCGAAGGTACTCTGGCACCAGCTCCCGAAGCAACTTTTGAAAGAGCACCAGCATCTCCGGAAATATGGCAACTTCCACAGTTATTATAATCTTGCGAGTGGCATGCTTGACAATTAAATTTATCGAAATGTTTTTTGTGATAAACATTACTATTTTCTAATCCAGAATGGCAATTCTCACATTTTGGTAACTGAGGCATTGCATAGCGTGTTTTGTATGTATTTCCATCACCATGAATCTCATCTTGTGTATGACAACTCATACATGTATATCCTTGTTCGGTAAAATGAACATCAGGTTTTGTTCCCGTTGCAATACCAGCATAACCATGCCATCCACGACTAACATGACACTTTGCACAAACATTAATCATATCTGGCTTTTGAGAAAAATTATGACCATTTATTAATCCGCCACCATCTATTTTAGGGCGAATTACATGGCACTCACCGCATGATGCATGACATGTGAAACAGTTTTGATTATATCCTTCTTGCATTTCTTGAGGACAGTTCGAAAAATCTTCAGGTTCAGTTCCAAATCCACCTCTATTAATAGGAGACATTTTTTGTCCCCACCCTTGCTCATGAATACTATTCTTAGTTCTAGCAACAATAGTTGGATGACAAGATGCGCATTTTTCATCTGTATGATGAGAAGGTTCTTTAATGAAATTATTGGAATGTGCTTCAACTTTATCTGATGTTCCTTCAACTCCATTATGGCAAGTTACACAACCAAGTTTACCATGAATAGTACTTTTAAAGGCATCGTAACCAGTTCCTCCTAAATATACTCTATCATATGGTTGATGAAATGGAGGTGCACCACCACAACCACCAGTATCTTCAGGTGGATCTTCTGGAGTGTGGATTGCTTTAAGATGTTCGTAATTTGTATGGCATCCTTCGCAAGAGTTTACTTTTGCTAGTGACTCATCACCAGTTGGAGGGTCTGTTACTTTTTTATCAGAACAACCTATAGAGAACATTACTGTTAGTGTTAAGAGTAAAAGTAAATTGATTAAAAGCTTATTCATTATTTTTCCATTTAATTTAAAGTTAATCTTTATGTTTCTGCTATAATCAATGGCAACTTAAGTGCCAAGTCATTTTTGTCTTATTTATTCATTATTTATAAAATTATGGTTGAAACAGAGTGTTCAAGTAGTGAGCTAAATAGGTGCAATAGGGGTGGAGTTTTACTGCAAAAGTAGTTTGCTTAGCTTTATTTATAGACAGAAATAAGGATTATTGAATTTAAGTTGCAAATTAGGTTAAAAAATGAATGCCATTTACTTAAGAGGAAATGAGTGAGTATAAAACAAACAGTGAAACACAAAGTGAAACGGTGGAACGAATGAAACGTTAAATGAAATAGGTGTAAGTATTCTAAAGTCTATATTTATGAAAAATTAGAGAAAGCCTTGAAGGTCACTAATTTAAAATAGAATTGGGATTTAATGAAAAGATACAATAGTCAAGTTGAGTTATAATAATAACAGCATTATTAAATCATAATGTTATTAATAGATAAGCAAAAATAAAAAAATCTGTCAGTTCGAACCCATTTTTTTTGGGTGAGAAATCACGTGAGTAGTTGAAGATTTCTTTCCGTTTAAGAACACGGAATTAAAAAGCAAGCTCATTTCGGTAAACTCAATGCACCGCATTTCGAAATGGCTATATTGTAGAATGTCTAGTAGTTGTTTTTATCCAGCCCATATTTTTTTAATTTTCTCCATAGAGTTGTTCTGCCAATTCTTAACTCCTTGGCAACAAGAGTTCTATTCCAATGATGTTTTTCGAGGAGTGCAAATAGTTTTGTCGATTCTCCACCTTTATCGGCAAATGAGTGCTTCTCTTGCAATCCAAAAGAAGTACCATTATAATATCGGATTGACTCAGGAAGTTTTGAAGATTCAATTACACTTGAATTAGTTGTACGTACAAAAGCATATTCAATTACGTTTTCTAATTCACGAATATTTCCTGGCCAGTTGTAGCGAAGTATTAGATCTAAAGCACCATCATCAATTTCTTTTATCTCCTTATTATAGAGACAACTGAACTTTGTTAAAAAATGTGCAACAAGAGGAATAACATCATCCATACGCTCACGTAATGGTGGAATATGAATAGGAATAACACTCAACCGATAATACAAATCTTCTCTAAGCAATCCATCTTTAAGTGCATCTGCAATATTAATATTAGTTGCAGCAATAACACGAACATCAACATTGCGAGTAATTGATTCTCCAACTCTTTCGAAGGCACCTTCTTGAAGAACTCGTAATAATTGCAATTGCATTTGCGGCGGCATTTCTGCAACTTCATCTAAAAACATTGTACCTTTATCAGCAAGTTCAAATCTTCCTGGTCTATCTTTAATTGCATCTGTAAATGCACCTTTTACATGTCCAAAAAGTTCACTCGCTAATAAATTATCTGGAAAGACTGCACAGTTTACTTTTATAAATGCATCATCTTCTCTGTTATGGGTGGCTTGAATTGCATTGGCAATCATTTCCTTTCCAGTACCAGATTCACCAGTAATAAAGACTGGAGCTTTAGATTCTGATAACTCACGAATTAATTGAAAAATTTCGAGCATTTGCTTGCTATGCCCAATAACACCGTGGAAATTTGTTTCTTCAGATAAGCATTGCTTTAGTTCAGCTAATTCAGTTATATCGCGAAATGAAATGATTCCACCAGTTGGTTCACTATTATCGTTGTAGAGTACAGCAGAGTTTAATTTTATTGGAATATTTGTTCCATCCTTAGTGTGGATATGTGATTCAAAATCATAAATAGTTTTTTCCGATTTCAATGCTAGAGCAATTGGGCAGTCGGTGAAACAAAGCTTCGAACGAAATACATGTTTGCAAAACTGACCAACAACTTTTTCACGTTTAAATCCAGTAATTCTCTCTGCAGCTTTATTGAAGAAATTTATTTTGAAATTTTTATCAACGGTGAAAACACCTTCACCAATTGATTCAAGAATGTGGTCTTTTAGATTGTCATTTATTTTCATTTATTAACCAGTTATAACTCATTAGTAAAGTACATTTACAGAATCGATTGCCACTGTAAAGCTATAAAAATTATTGATTCAAAAAAAACAATTTGGAATTCATGATTAGATTTTTTTCAAACTGTTTTATTTGCTAAAGTGTTGTGTTTTGCCCTCTGAATGATATGTCCAGAATAATATTTATCGTATTAAAGATTAGAGGTCATTCTTGAGTGCAGAAATTAAAGGCATATTAATACTTTAAGCCTTATTAATCATTCTCTCTTCTATTGAAATATAATAAAAAGATTTTATTTTTTCTAAGGTCCATCTCCTTCGTGACAATCAGAGCATAGTGAATCTTCCCAATCCTCTTTCTCTACATCATCTCCTGGATGAATAAATTCTAAAGATTCCCCAATTGATGTTTTTACTAAATTATCTGGTGGTCCTTGAGAATTTATTAAATGGCAAATGTTACAATCCTTTCTAATAATTTTTCCATCTTCAGATATATGATTATCATCATGGCATCTGAAACAACCATTAGTTTTTATGTGTCCAATATTAATTGGGTATTTATCCCATCTAACTTTCATTTCTGGAAAAATATTTTTTGAGAATGAATTTTGTATCTCAGATATTGCTGAATTTAAAACATCATTATTTTCTTCAATTACTTCGGGATAATTATCTTCGTAGAATTCAACAATACTATTTCTCATTTCAACAAATGCAGAATCTGTGGTGGAATACTCTGTCTGGCATACTTCAACAGCAATAGATTTAATTTCAGGCAGTTCTTTTGAAATCAATCCAGCAGTGATTGCATTATTAATAAAAAATTCTGGAGCTCTAAATTTATGTGATGGTCTGTTGTGACAATCTATGCAATCTACTTTTCTAACTTCGAGAGAATGTAGGGAATCACTACTTATATCATTATCATCTGATCTAAAAATTGTTTCTTCGCCGGTTTCTAAATTGGTATACTTCACCCATGGAATATCTTGTCTGGCGTTATCTGTAGCTACAAACTCGATCTTAACATTTGGGTTAATGTGCCAGTGTATTCCTTCCTCTAGCCCAGTTGCGCTAAATTTGGATCCTACTTTCATTTCAAGATTTATATCCCACTCACTATTCTCTTCATCTCTTAAATAGTGGCGTTCCATTCTAATACTTCTAGAATAAAACTTTTCTGGCCAATGACACTTTTCACAAATATCTCGCGCTGGTCTTAAATTATGAATTGGAGTTGAAATAGGTTTTGGTACATCACCAATTATTGTTTTGTAAACTTGTCTTAATCCAGAAAGTTTTGATCGCATGTACCAATCAGCCCCTTCACCAACATGGCATTCAGCACATTTAACTCTAGCATGTGGCGAGTTCTGATAAGCAGTAAATTCTGGAATCATTATATTGTGGCATGTAGTACCACAGAACTCAACAGACTCGGTATAGTGGAAAGCCTCATAACTTCCAAGTGCTGAAATAAATAAAAAGAGAGTAGTGCCAATAATAAAAATAATTGAGGCATTTCGGTGTTTCGGGTTGTTTAGGTCAATGAATGGCAGAGATTTACCATCAGAGTTTCCTTCACCTTTTGCAATTCTTCTTCTCTTTCGGAGCATTCCAATTGGAATTAATAGCAACCCGGCTATTAAAAAGGCTGGTAATATAATATATGTAACTAATCCAATATAGGAGCCACCCTGATTGAATATAGTGGAAACCACAAAAAGAAAAACAATCATAAAAAGAGTTATCAGTGAAATAGTTGCACCAATTATAGATGTCCAGTTCTTTGTAGAATCAGGCAAATTAAATTTCATAATTTACTCCATAGTTTTTATAAAGATATAAAAACGTATTATGGATATGAATTAAACAATTGTGAAAAATTTTTAATATTTGGTTTAATAGGCGGAGTTCTATTTAACTCTGCAAATATTCACAATTATTATTTATTGCGAAATTTGGCAAATTCCCGCATTCTCATAATAACAGTTAGTTAATTTTGTACAAAGCATTACATTCTAAATTAAGATTGCGGGAATTTTTTATCATAATGCTGTCTTTATTAGAACTCGGCCGTTTTATATAAGCAATTGAAATAAAACCTTGGGGGATTGATTCCTCAAAATATGATAAATCCTTCACCAAGTAGTTATTTACACTTCTAGCATTTAATAGAACCTCCAATCCCTTAGGTTTTTTGCTTTGACTATTTAGTTAAAGCTTCACTTTTTGGTTTTTCTCCACTCCAACACTTGTTGGAGGTTCCACTTTTTGGTTTTTCTCTATTCAAACACTTGTTGGAGGCTCCACTTTTTGGTTTTTCTCCATTCCAACACTTGTTGGAAGCTCCACTTTTTGGTTTTTCTCCATTCCAACACTTGTTGGAAGCTCCACTTTTTGGTTTTTCTCCCTTTGGATATTTGTCTGAAGCTCCAATTCTTTGGGTTTCTTGCTTTGGGGATTTACCCAAAGCTTAAATCTTTCTCTTTTAGGATTTTGATATAGTTAAAAGAGTCTCAATAGAGAAAAACCGTCATGCTGAACTTGATTCAGCATCTTTAGAGATAACTAAACTGCTGTCAACTTAAGAAAAATCATTCTCATTAGCCCACTGATTTATCTCAATAATTCACTGTTTATCCCAATTGCCCACTGATTCATCAGTGGGTATAAGAGAAGTGTAAAAACTATACCAATTATATAATTGAAACATTTAATACCAACTATTCTTGGAATACTACATCTTTTTAATTAAGTTGCTCTTAAGTAAATGCAAATGAGTGGTTGATTGGGAATGGTTTGATGGGATTTGTTTTGAACTGCATTTACTTTGATGATAGTTTTTTTGTTAGAACAATATAAATAACAGTTTGTTAAAAAGAAGCACAACTCTTTGATAACAAACCAATAAATATATAAATGTTTAATAAACTAAATTATAACACAACTTATGATAACCTTACAGAAAACAGAAGATTGTTGGAATCAAAAGACAATAGTTTTTTGTTGGGTTGATATATAGTTATCAGCTCAGGCGTGTAGTTCATAAAATAGGGAATCAATTATGGCAAGTTTAAGTATACTTCACTTATCGGATATCCATATAGGAAATAATATTTATAACAAATCTGATGATATTGCAATTCCAATTATTGAAGCTCTTGAGGATCATGGGAAAAAAATTGATTGTGTTGTAATAACAGGCGACATCTTTGATGGAAAGATAAATAATCTTAACGATCGAAAAAAGGTTGCTCTTGAGCTTCTTAATTACTTAAAAAAGGAATTGTCACTTTCTGTATCTGACTTTATTATAATTCCAGGTAACCATGATTTAAAAAGAACAAAAACCACAGCAAACTTCAATGACTACAATGCTTTATTAAAAAGCTTTTATGGTAAAACTATCTATGATAAGTTTATCGATAACGAATTTCTTTTTACTACAAGAATCTTTGATGATAAGAAAGTTGCAATTGTTGGTCTAAATTCCTGCATGATAGAATCTTGTAAGTTAGAAAAGAAAGATACTGATTGGATGAAAGAACTTACAAGTATCAATACCTCAATGAAAAAGGAAATTCTAACAGTATTAGAAAACAAAAAAAGAAATGAGTGGGATGATTATGGGTTTATTAGCAAGAAACAATTACGTGAATCTTTTAAACATCTTGAAGACCAAATTGAAGATATCTCAGATTATACAATAGTTGCGTGTTTTCATCATCACTTTTATCCTTTTCCTGAAATCTATAGTCAATATGGTGATAGCAGTATTATTAGAAATTTTACAGATGTTATAGAAAAATTTCAACAAAAAGATGTAAAAATAGTCTTACATGGACATAAACACCTACCAATAATAAGACCTGTAACCAATCAAAAATATTTATCAAATCCAGAATCAATCTTTTATGTTTTTTCTGCTGGGAGTATTGGTAAAAAGGGTGTAGTAAATCGTTCATTTCAACAGATAGATGTTTTTAGTCCTGACCAAAATCGTAAAGCAGATGTTTGCAGGTTTAATTACAAACTAGAGGAATTACAAGCACCAGAAATTTTTAGAATTCCACCCCAAAAGAAGTATGAACAGAACGCTTATGTTGAATTGTTGAGTATATTAAAAGAGGAATATTACGATGAATATAAACAATATAAGACAGAAATTGATGAATGTGATAACATTTCTCAACAATTTAGAATTGATGAAATTATCAAGAACATCAGCAAAACAATAACACAATTTGATTCAATAAAAAAGGAATTAAAATCTTCTGTTGCTAAAATTCAGGTATTATTACTAACCATTCATTATAGAGTTAACTATTTAAATATTAAAGCTAATAACGACAAGTCACATAAAAAATTCTTAGATACGCTTAAAACACAGTATTCATTAATTTTTAAAGATGAACTGTATGAAAATTTAGTAGTAAGGCTATTGGAATCTAATAGAAATTCACACTTTGAAAAAATGTATGATGAGCTAATTTCCAAGCATCCTAGATATAAAGATTTTACTGCATATTTAACCTTAGCAGTATTTTTCACAGACTTATATTTAACTTTTAGCCGGTATGGTGAATTATATTACACAGAAGAAAAAATAAAGCACAATGTTAATATTAAATTGGAAGACAACACATTTCATGAAAGCATCCCAATTTCAACAATAAAAATCACAAGTAATGTTGATAGACGTTTAGCGACTATCCATTTTAAATGTAAAAATCCTACTGTTCATAAGATTGCCGTTTTAATTGTTCAAGATTTTGAAAAGAGAATTAATAAAATTGAAGATAGTTTTAAACAATTAGGATTGAAGATTTATTATATAATCCCAAAAATTGAAAAAGATAATTATGATTTAGACAATTTTAATTTTGAAGCATATATACCAACTTTATTACCTCTATTAACTGGTGACAATCTCTATAAGAAAAAGGAAGTATTTATTAGAGAACTTATTCAGAATTCCTTAGATGCGATACTATTAAGGGAAGATATCTTATTAAAGAAAGGACATGCTCTAAACGATACACAAAAAGAAATAAAGATAATTATTGGAAAAAGTAAAAATCCTCAAACTGGCAGAGATAGAAAGCACATAAAAATAATTGACCATGGAATTGGCATGGATACTTTTAAAATTGAAAGATACTTTACAAGTATCGGAAGGAGTTTTTATGTATCTGATGAATTTGACGAGCTTCAAAAGAATGAAGATATTAATTATAAACCTGTTAGTAACTTTGGGATAGGATTTTTATCAGCATTTATGGTTTGTAAAGAAATAGAAGTAATGACCAAAAGTTATGATAATGAAGAGTATGGTCTAGAGATTCATATTCCAAACTATGATGGTTGTTTTTTCATTAAAAAAGATGTAGACAAGAATCTTGAAACTGGTACTACAATCATTTTATACGAGGACAATCGTAATTATATCAGCCCAGACAGAATTATTAAATATATAAAAGATACATTCATTGATTTCCAATTAGTAATTAGAATTGAAAACGAAATTAAAAAGAAAGAAGATATCATTGAAGCCTTTAGTTTAAGAAAAGAAAGGGGAATTACTCTATTTTGTCCAATTGAAAATGATAATTTGAAAGAGATTTCTTGGCTAAATGAAATAAAAAATGGTTCTTATCTTGATAAATATAACTATGGCATTATGCTTGAGTTCACACCTCAGCATATTCAGCAAAAGCGATCTAGAAAGAGGATTAAACATAATAATTTTTTAAATTCTGGGATTTTGCTTTCAGATATCAAATATTGATGATCTAAATTTTAACGAAACAGAATACACGCGCTGTTTTTACAATTTTCCTTCATCATATATTAATTTGGATGTAGCTCGTGAAAAAATTCTTTCATTTAAGAGTAAGACAATCACAAAAAATAGTGTTTTAAAAATCTTAACAAATCAAGGGATTGAGTTAATGGAGGATATTAATTTAAATAATAATCCACATCATTTAGTATTGCTCAATAATATCTCACGCTTTTTTAAATTAAATGGTGCAAGTTCCCTCCAAATTCAAAGACTAAATGACAATCTTTATTTTTTGGATTTTCTTTCTTATGAAGAAGGTTTTTCTATATCCTTAGAAAAAGGAATAACGGAAAATTCATTTGTAAAGCCGAATTTTCCTATAATGATAAAAATCTATTACAAGATACTTTTCCAAGTCTTTGAAGCACAGCCAGAGTTATTTAAGAATGAAAAACTCGATTTTCAAAAAGATTTGCATCATCTTAATGTAGAAGTTGATGATATGTTCAAAACAAATTTTTCACGTGAACATGAACGTGAATTTGCACATCGTTTTGAAAAAGAATTTATGAATCGTTTTAACGATGAATTCATGCATAACTTTGAAAGAGAATTTATGAATCGCTTTGATGAAAGAATTATGCATGTTTTTGACGAAGAGTTTATGCATATGTTTAATGATAAGTTTATGCATATGTTTGATAATAAATTTATGCACATGTTTGATGAAAGACTTATGCACGAGTTTGATGAAAAATTCATGCATATATTTGAAAAAGGACTTTCCCGTTTTTCAGAGAAGGAGTTCTTCATGGCTTTTAATAAGAGTTCTAAAAGAAGTGTAAAAGGAAAATTCCGTTTTCAAAGCAGTTCTTTTAGGGTAGATGATGAAAATTATAATCTACTTGCTTTCTTGATTTTATC
>CBDUTO010000001.1:0-92929 GCA_965370315.1 uncultured Melioribacteraceae bacterium | reverse complement strand
GGCAATGGAACAGTTAAATGCAACAAAAGCTTCAATTGGTGGTCAAGCAGCAACATCAATGCTGGCGCAGTTAAATATGAGTCCGCAACAAGTGCTTCAATTGTTGAATAATTAAAAACTATTCTATAGAAGAGGCTGTCTCAAAAGTAAAATGTCATTACGAGTGGAACAATGTAATCTATCAAAACAAGTTAAGTTTTATAGATTGCTTATCAAACGTAGCTCTCAATGACGCGTAATTTGACTTTTGAGACGGTCACTACTCATCTTATCCATAAAATCCCCAGTCGATTTTCATGACTAAAAATTATTTTTCAAATTAATTAAACAATTCCTAAGTCCCTCCGATAGTATAGTCAAGAAGAAAATCAATAAAGTAAATATGGCAAGGACGCCATAATTTAATAACAACATACACGGAGGTATAACATGGGATTTCAAATTAACACTAACATCGGTGCATTAAAAGCTTACAATGCTCTATCTAGTTTGAACTCAAAAACACAAAAAGCTCAGTTACGTCTTGCAACTCAAAAGAGAATCAACTCAGTAGCTGATGACACATCTGGTTTTAATGTTGGTAAAGCATTAGACCAAAAAGTAAAACTAATGCAAGCTGCACAAGGTAATGTAGGTTCTGCAAAAGATATGCTTGCAACAGCTGAGAGTCAGTTGATATCTATTAAAGATATGATTACACAAATTAAAGGTAAACAAGCAGATGCTTCAAATCCAGCCTCAAATGCAACTGCAATTGCCAAAGATATTAAATCAATAGCTCTTGAAATTGATAGCATTCTTGCAAATACAAAATTCAATGACACTGCTTTGTTAACGTCAAGTGGAGGTGGAGCTGGATTTGCATTCCAAACAGGTGCATCATCAGGTGAGAAGCTTACAGTAGACTTTAATAAAACTCTTGGTGGAACTTCAGATGTAGCTACAGCAAATGGTGGAACAGCAGAGGATGTTGGTAGTACAGTTTCAGCAAGTCTAGATTTGTTGTTAGCTGTAGAAGAAGGATCGGATGAAGCCGCAGATAAAGTGCTTATAGCAGCTTTGACTACTACGCTTGAAGCTTTTGAAACGACAGTTGATGATTCGCTAGGCTCAATAGGTAACTTTGTTCAAAGGCTAGATGCAAAGGACGATTCGTTAACTTCGGCCATTGCAAACTCACAAGCCTCAGTGTCAAGATTGTTTGATGCCGATATGGCAATGGAACAGTTGAATGCAACTAAGAGTTCTATTGGTGCGCAAGCAGCAACATCAATGCTAGCTCAGTTGAATTTCGCCCCCCAGGCGGTACTTCAGCTATTAGGCTAAAACTATAGCTAAGTAACAGATTAAGATAGTTAGGATTTGGTACTCGCTAACTACCCCTTGGACCCCATTCGTGGGGTCCTTTTTTATTACTTATGGGCGCTGATTTTTAAAATATATTATGTCTTTTTATAATCCACTCTATAACATAGGTCGCATTTAATCAATAGAATTCTCCGTAGGCTTTGCCTCGGGGTAAAAAGGAAAGTTTGAAAACCTAAGGTTTTCAATACACTTTGGAAAAGTGTATATTCTCTTTATGAGTAAGCATAAACTAAAAAGCCATAATAAAACATTATTGTTGTATCATTTAGTATTTCCCGTAAAATATAGACGTTCTGTAATCACAAATGAAATTGGAAAAAGTTTAAAAACATTTGCTTGGAAATATCAGAGAGGTATGAGATGAATTTTATCGAGATTGGATATGAAAGCGACCACGTTCATTTTCTAATACAAAGTGTTCCTACAATGAATGTATCAAAATTGGTAAGAACAATAAAAAGTCTCACAGCAAAGCAATTATTTTCCATTCACCCAGAGATAAAAGTAAAATTATGGGGTGGAAGTTTCTGGACGAGTGGTTACTATGCTAATACCGTAGGACAATATGGAAATGAAGAAGTAATAAGGCGTTATGTTGAAAATCAAGGTAAAGAAAAGGAGTATAATAAGATTTATAATGGACAATTAGAATTGTTTTGATACCTCGTAGGCTCTGCCTCGAGGTTGTTCATTGTTTTTCCAATTTGAAGTCTATTCGAAATAATCGTAGCACTTAATTATTTTATTGAAAAATTAAACTTTCACTCATCGCTTTCGATAATTGAGTTACAAATAACTATATATTTTTAAAATGGTTAACTAAAAAATCAAATAATTGGTGTCTTTATGTACAACGCTACAATGGCAAGAGGAAGAGCAAAAAGAGTAAATGCATATTTATCAAAAGACATACTAGATGCATCTCCACAAAAACTTTTATTAAAAGTATATGATTATGCAATTGCGAATTGTAGAAAAAATGATATACATAGAACAAACAAAGCTCTTGGAGAATTAATAAATTCATTAAATTTTGAAAATAGTGAAACTAAAGAGTTTTCTTTAGGATTAATGAGTCTTTATCAATTTTGCCAAGATCAGATGCGGAAAGATAAAAACGAAATTGTTGAAAAAATATTAATTGAACTAAGAGAAAGTTGGGTTGATATATTTTCGAAAGGAAGCTAAAAATGGCAGATTTTTTATCAACATCGGGAGTTGATAGTTTAATTCAAAGCTATCGCTCAGTACAGTATGCTCGTAGAATATATCCACTTGAGGTGCGTCAAGAGAAATACTCAACTCTCTCTTCTGGATGGGGAGATTTGAAAACATCACTGACTGCATTAAAATCATCTGCATATGATTTTAAAACATCAACTGATAGCTCTCTTTTTTTTTCTAGAAGTGTTAGTGTTTCTAATGATTCAATTTTAACCGCAACAGCAGATAGTAATGCACCTGAAAGTGCATATACATTGAGGGTAAATCAGTTAGCAAAAAGTGATTTATTGGTATCACAAACACAAGCATCCAATACAGCTGTTACAACTATGGCTGGAACCCATACAATTCAAGTAGGAAGTGGTGATTTCACTAGTTCTGTAGATGTTGAGTTAACAGATGCAGAAACAAATGAAACAATAATGGAGAAACTTGCTTTGGCTATTAATTCCGATAAAGCTGTCTCCCTCTCAGGCTCTTTTGACCCCACAGCAACATTTAGTGAAACAGGAAGCTTCACTATTGATGTAGATGGAACAGAAGATACTATTTCTTACGATTATGGAACAACATCCCAAACTTATGATGAAGTGATGGATGATTTGGTAAGTAATATAAATTCAAATGTAAATGGAGTTTTAGCTGAAAAAGTTATAGATGATGTCACTGGATTTGTGAGTTTGCAAATTACTGTAGAGAATTCTGACGATGCTATTACAATCAGCGGAACTTCATCATTCTTAAATATGGATGTTACAGATGAAAAAGGTGCTTCTGGATTAGCGGATGCTTCAATGTTTTCACCATCAACAGATCAATCAAAGTTTTCAATTACTGCAAAAGAATCGGGTTACGATAATAAATTAGTGTTGTCAGATACTTCGGGTTCAATTTTTAATCAGATTGGATTTACAAGTACACTACTCACAAATAGAACAGTTACTGCTGATGATACTTCTGCAGGTTTTATCTATTCAACAACATCTGCAACTGATAATGAATTGAATGCAAAGGTAGAATTTAATGGAATTAATATTCAACGTAATTCAAATACTATTACAGATTTAGTCGATTCAGTAACCTTTAATTTAAATGCAGTAAATCAAGTGGATGACTCGGATGTGTCGGTATCTGTAAAAGTTAATACTGATACTATTACGACTGATATCAAAGAGTTTATAAGTAATTTTAATAATTCATATACTTATATTAAAAATAATTCATATAGTAGTGGCGATAAAGATGGTCGTGGGGTTTTTGTTGGTGATTCGACAGCTCGAGGCTTAATGTCAACCTTAACCAATATAGCAATGGGCGAAGTCTCTGGACTTACAGACGATAGTTTTAGTTACCTATCAGAAATTGGAATTACATTTAGTCCTACTACAGGACTGTCAATATCAGATTCTTCAATGCTACAGACAGCATTAGAAGAAAATGCAGATCAAGTTGCTGATCTATTTAGTTCAACAAATGGTATTGCAAATACTCTTTATGATACATTAGAAAATTATCTTGGTGTAAATGGTTCAATTTCAAACTTGATTGAATCGTATGATAGTAATGTCTCTTATTACAATACTAAGATTGAAAATATGAATAAGAGTGTTGATAAAACTGCGGATATTTTAAGACGCCAATATGAAAGTTTGCAAATGCAGTTGATATCATTACAATATTCATTCAATTCCATGAACGCTCTTAGTAGCGGACAGTATTAATTTTTTGAGAGTTTAAATGCACCCATCAGTTTTGGAAATAAGATCAAATATGTTAGATTTGCTATCGTTTCTTGGCAAATTGGGAAAAATAGATGATGATGTATCTGGTTTAAGAGAAATGGTTGATAACATTGTTAACAAAAGAAAGAATTTAAAAAATGTTCTTTCAGAAACGGATTTGGAGAAGAGTTCAAAATATTTTGATACTATGATTAAACAAATCAAAAAAAAACTCGATAATCTAATTGACAGAAAAACTATTGAGCAGAAAAGGGTAGCTGGCGAGCTAAAATTTGTGAACAATAAAAGAAAACTGTCAAATTATAATAGGTGAAAAAGATGACTGTGAACAGAGTAGGGAGTGGAGTAACTCCTTTAATGGACTATGCTAAAAAGGGAAATAGTGCAAAAGATGCAAAAACTACTTCTAATGTTGCTAATGATAAGTTAGAGATATCAAAAGAGGCAAAAGTAAAAAGTTTAGAACTCCCAAATACCACAAAACTAGCAAAAGTTAAAGAACGAATTGATAGTGGTTTTTATAACAAGGAGGGAGTTATTGATAGCGTTGCAGATGCAATATTAAAAGAAATACGAGGTGCATAGTATTGCTATCGGTAAAAATATTTTTAAAGAAGCAATTATTTAAAGAATTGGTTGATAATGTATAAATAAATAGATTATATTAAACTTAATTATAAATATTTAGAAGCCAATTCTTTATGCTATCTGGTGACATACAAAATAACAAGTTACGAATTCTGGGCAAATTAACAGCTAGTTTAATTCATGAAATTCGTAATCCGCTTTCTGCTATAAAGCTTAATCTCGATTTAATAAAAACGGAAGAAAATTTATCTGCTGATGTTCTTGAATCTGTTGAAGATAGTCTCTCTGCTACTGACAGAATAGAATATATGGTTGATAGTCTTCTCTCCTTTGCGCGGGTTGTTACTCATGGTCGTGAAAACATATCACTAAATAAAATAACCCTAAATGCAGCTGATTTATTAGCAGTTAAAGCCTCAAGATATGGTGTTCAAATAAAACATGAACTAGACGAAAATTTAATTCATGTTTATGCTGATGAAAACAAACTCCTCCAAGTAATTCTTAATTTAGTTACAAATGCAATAGAATCCTGTGTAGAGAGCAAAGGTGGAAAAATTGTTATTAGAACTTCATATGAATCTGACGAACATGGAGGAAAAATTAATTGGATAGTGGAAGACAATGGCATTGGCATTTCAAAAGAAGATCAAAATAGGATTTTTGAAGATTTTTATACAAGCAAAGAGAATGGAACTGGATTAGGGCTTAGCGTTTGTAAAATGTTAATAAATGAGCAACATGCTGAGATAGATTTTGAAAGTAGACTTGGAGTAGGAACAAAATTCAAGATTACATTTAGTATAAATAGAATGAGAAAATTATATGAAACCGAGAATTCTGGTAATAGATGATGATAATTTAGTATGTATCTCTCTTAAAAAAGCTCTCACGCGTTTAGAAAATGAAGTTGAAGTTTGCATGGATGGTGGAAAATCAATACATGCAATAAAAACGTTTGAACCTGATTTAATATTGCTAGATATCTATTTAACAACTCACAACGGATTAGAATTATTAAAAGTAATTAAAGAAGAAGGAATAGATGCCCCAGTAATAATGATAACCGGTTATGCCGATGTAAATATTGCTGTAAGTGCAATTAAAGGTGGTGCATTAGATTTTCTCCTTAAGCCAATTGATCTTGAACAGTTACAACTTGTAATTGAAAAGGCAATGAAAAACATTAAACTCAAGGATGAAGTAAATAAATTGAATAGCCTTCTGGAAGAGGATTATCTTTCTAAGGAGTTTTTTGGAAAAGGCAGAAAAATTCAAAAATTAGTTAATTCTGTTGAAAAACTATCTTCAAGTTCAGATACTACAATTTTAATTGAGGGTGAAAGTGGAACCGGAAAAGAGATGTTCGCTCGGTTCATACATCAGCGAAGTCCTAGGAAAGATAAGGCTTTCATTCAAATTAACTGTTCTGCAATTCCAAAAGAATTAGCGGAGAGCGAATTTTTTGGGCATGAAAAGGGTGCCTTTACAGGTGCATCGCAAAAAACAAAACTTGGTAAATTTGAATTGGCTGATGGCGGCACAATTTTACTTGATGAAATTGGTGAGCTAACTTTAGATTTACAAGTAAAACTTTTACGAGTTCTTCAGGAAAAGAAATTTTATCGTGTTGGTGGCGAGAGGGAAATTAAAGTAGACGTTAGAGTTCTTGCGGCTACCAACCGAGATCTTGAAGAAGAAGTTGCAAAAGGAAATTTTAGAGAAGATCTATTCTACAGAATTAATGTTGCTAATATTCGTGTTCCCTCATTAAAAGAAAGAAGTGAAGACTTACCATACTTAGCATATTCTTTTCTAATGGAATTCTCAAAAAAGTTCAATAAAAATGTAAAAGATATTGATGAAAAAGCAATCGAAATTCTTAAAATGCATGAATGGAAAGGGAATATTCGTGAACTTAGAAATATTATGGAACGTGTAATTCTTCTAATAGAAGAAGATACATTAAAAGATTATCATCTTAACTTTTTAGTAGACAAACTAGAATCTGATAAAGCAAAAAATGGAAGATTCAATTTAGAAATTCCTCCAAGCGGAATAAAAATGGAAGTTGTATTAAAGGATTTAATTTTAAAGACATTAAATATAACGGATGGTAATCAAGTAAAAGCTGCAAAAATATTAGGGTTATCTCGTTCTAAGCTAAGATATAGAATGGAACAGTTTGATATTGAAGTAGTTAGAAATATTAGATAACGTAGACTCTCAGGGCAATCCTCTTCCCATTTTTTTTGATAAGGAATAAGACGAATTATAGTATTATCTCTTTTTCGTTTTTTTTCTAAAAATCATTTAAAAACAGCTAAAGTATTTCCAATAATTACCGATAATATAAGATGAGACCAATTATTTAATTTATTACAAGGAAGTGATATGAAAACCCACAAAATAATGTTCGTTCTAACTATAATAGTTCTAATAACATTAACCAATAGTTTAATATGTAAATCAAAAGGGGTTGAACAAAATGGGCAATACTTGGCTTTTTCAGAAGTAATGCCTGAACCAATTGGTGGAATTGGTGCCATAATCAAAAATATCAAATACCCAGAAATGGCTATAAGAACTAGAATTGAAGGAAAAGTATACGTTCTTGCACATATTGACGAAAATGGGATTGCTGAAGAAGTGAAAATTGTTCGCGGTATTGGTGGTGGTTGTGATGAAGCTGCTATTGAAGCAGTTAAAAAAGCAAAATTCAAAGCTGGACAAAACAAAGGAAAAAATGTAAAAGTAAAGCTAACAATGGGTATTACATTTAAGCTAAACTAATTTAAGAAAATCAAAAATGAGGATGTTTTTATGATGAATTTTAAAGACCTAAAATTTGTTCGTAAGATTCAGGGTAGCTTAACAATTATAGGGTTTTTCTCTGCTGTTGTAGTTGTAGTAGGGATACTTGGAGTACTTAGAGTCTCCAGCGTAAAGGATGCAATATTTTCAGAATATGTAGAACCCCAAAAAGAATTAATAGATATATATTCACAATTCCAATCTGTACAATTTACTATGCTTCAACTTTCAATGGCTGAGTTTGTAGATAAATTCAATCAGAATATGACTAACTATTCAGAGAAAGCTGAAAGTATTGATACTGCAATTGTTCGGTTTATTAATAATAACTACTCTGAAGAAATTACTAACGATATAAAAGTAGTATCAAGTATATGGGGTAATTATAAGGCTGTAGTTGCAGATGCAATTATTGGTTCCTCTGTTATGCAAGACTTTGAGATGGCAGCTATTATTGCAACAACTTCTGGAGAGGAAGTAGGAGAAGAATTACAAATTAAGTTTTCAGATATTAATTCTAAATTAGTTGCTAAATCAGTAGAACTTAATGCAGCTATAACTAGTACAGTTGATAATGCAATACTATGGATTCTAATTGCAGCATTGTTTGGAACAATTGCATACTTAGTGGCAGCATTTAAGGTGGCACCTACAATTTCTAAACCTTTGTATGAACTTAGAGATATTGTGAAGGAATTTGCAATTGGTAATTATAAAATTGTTTTAAATGATGATTCAAAAGATGAAATTGGTGAACTTACTACGTCATTAAAAGTTTTGCAGAGTGCTCAAGAAGAAAAGATAACCGCTGCTGAACAAATTGCATCTGGTAATTTAGTAAAAGTTAAACCTGCTTCAGACCAAGATGCACTAGCACATGCTATGAATAAAGAAGTGGAAGCCCTTGAAGGAGTATTGAAAGATGCAGATGCCTTGATAAAGGCAAATGAAGAAGGTAATCTTGAATATAGATGTGATACTTCCAAATATGAAGGTGCATGGCAAGATTTAATTAAAGGTATCAACTCAATTGTTGATTCTATTGTTCGACCATTAGATGAATCAGCAAAAGTACTAACTGCAATGGCTTCAGGAGATTTCACAAAACAATTTGTTGGAAACTATAAAGGCTACTATCTAAAAATGCAAAATGATTTTAAGATATTAGCCGAATCGTTGCGTTCTGCTATGGGAGGTGTTTCAGAAAGTGCTAGTGCGGTTGCTTATGCCATTAATGAAATTTCATCTAGCTCTGAGCAAATGGCTGCTGGTGGGGCAGAACAAGCGCAACAAGCTTCAGAAGTATCTTCATTTGTGGAAGAAATGACTAGGAATATTATTAGCAACACTGAGAATGCTACTAACATGGCAGAAAATGCAAAAGAGCAAGGTGTAAAAGCAAGAGAAGGTGGTAAGGTTGTTGCCGAAACAATTGAAGGAATGATGAAAATTGCTGAAGTTGTTGAAAAATCTGCAGTGACAATAAATGGGTTGGGTGATAGTAGTAAAAAGATTGGAGAAATAACTCAAGTAATTGATGACATTGCTGACCAAACAAATCTTCTAGCACTTAACGCAGCAATAGAAGCTGCAAGGGCAGGTGAGCATGGACGTGGCTTTGCTGTTGTTGCTGATGAAGTAAGTAGGCTAGCAGAAAGAACTACTAAGGCAACTAAAGAAATTACAATAATGATTAATCAAATACAGAATGAAACTACCGAAGCAGTTCTGTCAATTGAAGAGGGTGCCAAAGAAGTAGATCATGGGAAAGATTTGGTAACAAAAGCTGGGAAGATGATAGAAACTATTATTGATGGTGCTGAAAATGTGACTACTGTTTCGGTTGAAGTGGCTAAAGCAAGTGAAGAGCAATCAAGCTCAGCTGAACAAATTAGTACTAATATTGAAGCTATTGCTAATGTAACTCAGGAAAGCGCACAAGGTGTTGAGCAAATTGCAAAATCATCTGAAGAGTTACAGAGATTAACAGAAAACTTGGAGCACTTAATAAGTTCATTCAAGTTTGGTGATCCAACTACCAATAATAAAAGAATTGGTAGTGAAATGATTTCTATGAATAATTAGTAAGAGGTAAAAAATGGCAGAAATAGAACAAGAAGAGAAAAAAACCACATCAGAAATTCTGCAATTAGTTGGGTTTAAAATTGGACAGGAAGAATTTGGAATTAATATTTTAGCAGTACAAGAAATTATAAAAATAATTGATATAACTAAAGTTCCGAATGCTTCTGAATATATTGAGGGTGTGATTAATCTTCGGGGCAGAATTATCCCAATAGTTCATTTAAGAAAACGACTCAGAATGCCAGTAATTGAAATGGATAAAAATTCTAGAATTATAGTTGTTGAAATTAGTGGGAAAACAGTAGGGTTTATAGTTGACGAAGTGCAAGAGGTTCTAAGAATTTCTACTGATATAACAGAAAAACCACCAGAACTAGCTTCAGGAGTTGATTCAGATTATATTGTTGCTGTAGCAAAACTGGACGACCGCTTATTGATTCTATTAGACCTTGAAAAAACACTTGCTAATGACGAATTAGAAGAATTAGATAGAGTTGCAGAAAAATAATATTTAATTAATGCTTTTAGAGCCTTTAAAATCTCTAAAAGCATTCGATAATATCTATACAAATTTAATAACCAAATTGAAAAAAATATGAGTGACCAAGAAAAAATATTTCGCCAAAGTTTAAAATCAAGTGATGCTGCTATAAGAAAAGAGGCATTAGAATCTTTGCTCTCTGTTGATTTAGAAAATGAATTGATTGAGTTAGTAGCACACCTTTTTTCGGATCCAGATAAGGGTGTACGAGATGCAGCTTCAATGCTATTTACATTTCAACCTTACGATGAAGTTCCAGCCCAAATAGTTAAATATGTATTTTCAGAAGATATCAGCATCAGAAACATGGCAGGAGAAGTTCTTCTTAAGAATGGTAGTAATTCCGTAAAAGCTTTGATGGGTGAACTAGGCAAAGGAAATGCAGATGACGAAAAATTTATTGTTGATATTTTAGGTTGGATTGGAGATCCGGAACCAGCAAAAAAAATATTAGAGATATTGGAAACCAATAAAGATGAAAATGTAATTTTAGCATGTGTAGAAGCATTGGGAAATATAAAAGCTGAAGAGGCAGTTGGTGACTTGGTTGCATTACTTGAAAATGATGAAGATGAAATTTTAACTCCTACAGTAATGGAAGCACTAGGCAAAATTGGAAACAAAGAAGCGGTTAACCACTTTATGAAAGTTTACAATGATCAAGATGCCTTAACAAAATACACTATAATTGAAAGTCTTGGTAGAGTTGGAGATGAAGAATCTCTAGGGTTTTTGTTGAATGAACTTAAAACAGCAGATGAAGCTCTAATTGGTTCTATTGTAAAATCGGCTGAGCAATTACTAACAACAATGGGATTTGAAATTGAATTTAGTGATGAACTAAAGGAAGTAATTCTAAAAGCACTTGATGAAAGTGATGAAACTATAGTTTTGGCTGCTGTAAAATTACTTTATGAATATGACAATAAAGAAATCATTGAAGCATTTGTTTCAATTTATGGTGAAAACGATGAACTAGATCGCATGTTCAAAGAAAAATTTATTGTAAGCCATGCAGTTGCATGTCCTATTATTTTAGAAAGCATTAATAATAATGCAGATAATATTAAACAACTACTAATGCTATTCAAAGACTTGTTTGAGTATGGTCGTGAAAATAATTTTGAACAGTTATCTGACATGAAAAACATGGAACTTTTAAATTCTCTTAGTACATATGTAGATAGTCACGACGAAGAAATTAGAATGACTTCTGCTGAATTGCTTTTTAAAATTAATCCAAAAGATGCTCTGCTTTTTACAGATAAATTAGTTGAAGATGATAACATCTGGAATAGGTTAAAACTTTTAGAATTAATAAGCGAAGTGGACGAACCAGAGGTATTAGAGTTAATTAAAAAATTAACAGAAGATTCAGATGAGATGGTTAGAGAAAGGGCAGAATCGTTATTAGAAGAAAAACAAACAAGGACTTCATAATGTCATCTTTTACAAATACTGGTCAATCTAAAGGATTTGTACTAAAGAGTAGTACTCCGTCGTTTAGCGCAAATACATTAACATCTAATAAAATTACTCTTAATACAGTATCGTTTGATGCATGGCGGGCATACATTTATGATCTTTGTGGAATCTATTTCCAGGATAATAAAAAATATCTTTTAGAGAGTAGATTGTTGAAAAGAATTACACATCTCAAGTTAACATCGTTTGAGGAATATCTGAAATTTGTAAAATTTAATCCACAAGCAAGAGCTGAAAAAAAATACCTGTATGAAGCCATTACTATTAACGAAACATTCTTTTTCAGAAACCAGCCGCAACTTGATGCGTTAACTTCAAAAATATTTGCTGAAGCTATAGAGAATAAAAGAAAAATTGGGAAAAAGAAAATTAGAATTTGGAGTGCTGCTAGCTCATCTGGTGAAGAGGCGTATTCTGTAGCTATGGTTATAGCCGATATGATAATGCCAAAATTTAGAGATATAGAGTTTGAGATAGTTGGTACTGATATTAACGAAGATGTTTTGGATAGAGCAAGAAAAGGTGTTTATAAAGAATATGCAATCAGAAATACGCCTGCCTTCTTCCTAAAAAAATATTTCAAAAAAGAAGGTATGAATTACATAATTGACCCAAAATTAAAAAGCATGGTTAAGTTTTCATATCTAAATTTAGCCGATGATATGAGCATGAGAAAAATGATAAACTTTGATATTATCTTTTGTGCAAATGTTCTAATTTATTTTGATGCAAAATCAAAAGTAAAAGTAGTTTCGCATCTATATAACTCCTTAAATAGAGGAGGGTATTTATTTATTGGGTATGCCGAGACTTTACATGGCATTTCAAAAGCATTTAAACTTGAAAGTTTCCCTAAAACGATTAGTTATAAGAAGGAGTAATAAACGATGAAGAAAGTAATATTAGTGGCGGATGACTCCCCAACTATTAGAAAATTTGTAACTTTTTCGTTAGCTGCAAAGGGATTTAAGATTGTAGCTGCTACCGATGGTATGGAAGCACTTGAAAAACTACCTTCAATTAATGTTGATTTAATAATTACAGATTTGAATATGCCAAATGTTGATGGATTTGAGTTAATAAAAACAGTACGTGATAATGAGGCATATCAAGATGTTCCAATTATTATTTTAAGTTCTTTGGGTAGTGAAAAAGATATTGAAAGAGGATTAAGTATTGGAGCAAATTCTTATTTAGTTAAGCCATTTGATCCGAAAAAAATAAATTATGAAGTTTCAAAGTATTTAAGTTAGGAGTAAAATATGAAGTTTTTAGTAGTAGATGATTCAGTTACAATGAGACGAATAGTAATGAATTCTTTAAAGGGATTAGGTTATTCAGAATTTCTTGAAGGTGGAGATGGAATAGAGGCAATGGATGTATTAAATGCTGATGATTCAGTAGATTTTGTTATCACCGATTGGAACATGCCTAATATGTCAGGCTTAGAATTGGTGAAAAACATACGTGCCCACTCTAAATATAGTAGTGTTCCTATACTAATGGTTACTACTCGTGGGATAAAAGAAGATATAATGGAAGCATTAGCTGCAAAAGTTAATAACTATGTTATTAAGCCATTTACCCCTGTAATATTGAAAGAGAAGATAGAACAAATTTTAGCAAGCATTTAAGGAGATATCATGGGTGCAAGTAAAGAGATGGATAATCTAGGTACGAAGCTAGATGAATTAAAAACACTATTTAGTGTTGGTGAAAAATTAATACCTGGAATTCAGAAGTTAATTGATTTTATTCAGGAAATGGCTCCGTTGTTAGTTCATATAAATCAATCAATTGAAGAGAGTAATTCTCAAATTCCTAAAGCTACAGATCATATTTCAGATGTAACAAATGCAACAGAAATGGCTACTACTGAAATACTAGATTTAATAGATGCAATTTCTACGAACTCGTTTGAATTAGTTAATGTACTGAATAAAACTTCAGAGAAAGATGAAGAAAGAAAGGAGCTTCTCAAAGAGTTAGCAGAATTAGTTTCAGATAACGCAAAAGCTCAGGAACTAATATCTCAAATTGGAGATAAAATATCTGTTAGCGATCAAAAAAATAAAATTGATGAAATACTAGACAAAATACAAATGGATGCAACTAATATTGCAATAGCATTACAAGTTCAAGATATTACTACACAACAACTTTCAGCTGTAAATCATTTAATTATCTCAGTGCAAAAAAGGCTTTCAGGACTTATGTATGAGTTAGATAATGATGCTGAAATTAAACAAGTAGAAAATGCAGATGAGATAATTGTTCCTACAGATACTAATTTTGATATGAATGCTAGTTTTATAAAGCAACAAACATCTCAAGATGATATAGATAAATTAATCAATGGTAGTACTAATACTTCACAAGATGATATAGATAAATTATTTGGGTAAATTATGAGTGATGAGAACAAATATGCGATGCTGGTAGATCCTGATATGCAGGAAATTGTTGAGAGTTTTATTATTGAAACAGATGAAATTCTAGAGGGGTTGGATCATGACTTAGTTCAACTAGAAGACAAGCCTGATGATGATGAATTATTAAATCAAATATTTAGAGCTTTCCATACAATTAAGGGTACTTCTGGGTTTTTAGGTCTTGAGCGATTAACAAAAGTAACACACTGCTGCGAAGATATCCTTAATAAATTACGAAAAGGGGAAACTAAGCTTAGTTCTAACTTAATGGATGTAATACTTTTAGGCTATGATAAAATTAAAGAACTTATTGTTGTTATAGAAAGTGATAAAAATGAAAATGTAAAAATAGATGATACTGTTCTACATTTAGAGAATGCTATAAAGGGTATTGAAAATCCTGGAGAATCTACAGAAGAAATTGTTGATGAAGAACCTCAAGAAGAGATAGTTGAAGAAATTACGGAAGAAATATCTCCCACAAAGGCTGTTGAAGAAGTAGAAGCTGTAGAAAAAGTTGAAGAACCTCAACCAGAAATTATTATTGCAAAAGAAAAAAATGTAAAAAAGAGACCTCAACGGAAAGCTGAAGACACAAACATTCGTGTAGATGTGGAGAGATTGGATGAGCTACTAAATATTGTTTCGGAATTAGTTTTAGGAAGAAATCAATTAGCTCAGGTAAACTCAGAAGTTGCACTAGATCATGAGGGTTCAAAAATAGCTCGTGATTTAGCTGATGCAACAAAACAAATAGATTTAATGACCAACGAACTTCAGCTAGTTGTAATGAAAACAAGAATGGTTAAAGTTGGAAAAGTCTTTAATCGTTTTCCTCGAGTAGTTAGAGATTTATCCAAAGAGATGGAAAAGAATGTTAATCTTGTAATTAAAGGTGAAGAGACAGAATTAGATAAAACTTTAATTGAAGAAATTAATGATCCACTTGTTCATTTAGTACGTAACTCGGTAGATCACGGAATTGAAACTCCAGAAGAACGAAAAGCAAAAGGTAAAGACCCTCTTGGCACACTAATACTTTCTGCTTCTCATGAAGGAAACCATGTAATAATTGAAATTGAAGATGATGGTAAAGGCATTAATACTGATGTTATGAAAGCCAAAGCAATTGAAAAAGGAATTCTTACAGAGGAAAAGGCGAATGATTTAACAGAAACAGAAGCTTTTAATCTAATTTTTGCTCCTGGTTTTTCAACTGCAGCAAAAGTTACAAACGTTTCTGGACGTGGTGTTGGAATGGATGTTGTCCGTACAAATGTTAGCAAACTAAGGGGTATTATTAACATCGAATCAAAAGTAGATGTTGGCACAAAAATAATAATAAAACTTCCTTTAACTCTAGCTATAATAGCTGGAATGGTAGTACGTACTCGTGAAGAGATAATGGTAATTCCACTAAGTTCTGTAGTGGAAGTATTAAGAGTGCAGATGGATGAAATATTTTCTGTAAATAGTAACGAAGTAATAAAAGTACGAGATAGAGTAATTCCTTTAGTCTCAATTGATAAACTTCTTTATAATGAAGAAGAATCAAACGAAACTAAAGTTTTCCAATTTGTTGTAATAGTTGGAATTGCTGAGAAAGAATTTGGTATTAAAGTTGATGAAATGATTGGGCAAAAAGAAGTTGTAATTAAATCCCTTGGTAACTATCTTGGTAATATCGAAGGAATTGCTGGTTCATCCATTATGGGCGATGGCCGTGTAGTCATGATTCTAGATATTGCGGAACTTATTCATAAGGTTAATAAACAAATTGAAACGAGCAAGTAAAATTGTTTACTAACAAAAACGTGTTTAAAATTTTGAACATTCCAATTTAATTGAAACAAAAACATTAAATTATATAGATGAAACGAAAAATTAAAGTATTGATAGTAGATGACTCTGCATTTATGCGGAAATCACTCTCCATCATGCTAGAAAGTGATCCTAGCATAGAGATTGTTGGGGTGGGTAAGGATGGAGAGGAAGGCTATAATTTAGCTAAAGAGCTTAGACCTGACATTATAACTCTTGACGTTGAAATGCCCAAAATGGATGGGTTAACAGCGTTAAAACTGATAATGAAAGATGCCCCAACATCTGTTATTATGGTTAGTTCTATTACTACTGATGGTGCTGAGGCAACACTTAAAGCATTTGAATATGGTGCAATCGATTTTTTATCTAAAGAGCAAAGTTTTGTAAGTGTTAGTATTACAAAAATTAAAGAAGAATTAATTCGAAAAGTTAAAAGCATTGTATATCACAAATGGAATAGAGCAAATGCTAGGAGAAGTTCATTATTAAATTCGAAGGGAAGAGGGGTAGTAGCTCCAAAGTCTAGAGGTGTTCTTCCCAAAATGGGATATACTGCAATAGCATTGGGAGTATCAACCGGAGGGCCCATATCTCTTCAAAAAGTAATTCCATTGCTTTCAGAAAATATTGGTATTCCAATGTTTATTGTGCAACACATGCCACCAAAATTTACAAAATCGCTTGCAGATAGATTAAATGGAATGTCAAAAGTTGAAGTTAAAGAGGCTGAAGATAAAGAAATTGTTAAGAAAAATGTAGTATATATTGCCCCTGGTGGAAAACATCTACATTTGAGAAGCATAAATGGTGTAGTTCAGGTTTTGCTAAAAGATGAACCAGAAAATTCACTTCATAGACCCTCAGTTGATAACATGATTCAGTCTGCAACAAAAATTTATGGTAAGAAGTTACTCAGTGTAATTATGACTGGAATGGGAAAAGATGGCTTGGAAAGCATTAAAGAGCTAAAAAAAATAGGCGGAAAATGTATTGCACAAGATGAACAATCTTGCGTAGTTTACGGTATGCCAAAAGTAATTGTTGATGCAGGCTTTGCAGATGCAATTGAACCATTGGAAAAAATAGCAAGTAGAATTAATTCGGTAATATAAATTATGTCAGATGAATTTAAAGAACCTATCTTTAGGGAACTAGATAAAGTCAGTAGTTTAAAATCTGGAAATATTATTAAAGCTGAAAAAGTAGCGATTTCAGGTAAAACTAAAATTACTGTTGAAGAAGAGAGTCACGAAGGTGTAAAGTTTATTTTAAAACGTGATGCTAACGACGAAATTAAAGAAATTAAGTTTATTTGTTCTTGTGGACAAACAAAATCACTAATACTAGATTATACTGAATAATAATAGCCAACTATCCAAAAGTAACCACATTTCAACATCCACACTCCATTTCGAAGCACCAAAACGAACTATTTAAAATGGCACTAGTTTTGACATTATTGTTCCAAATAAAAAGGTAGAATAATGGCTCCATCAAATATAAATTTACTAGAAAACTTCATTGGGCATCTTTCCAAAAAAAACAAAGTAATAAGTAGCAATATTGCAAATATTGGAACTGAAGGATATGTACGCCAAAATATAAAATTTGATGCGATGTTACATAACGAAATGGGTGGAAAAATGAAAGCATCTGATAGCAAACATATCAGAACAACAAGTCCATCCGATATGGGAATTCAGAATGAAATATTTTTAGATAAATCCAAAATGCCAAATGGTGGAATTAATAATGTAGATATTGAAACGGAAATGGCTGAGTTAGCTGAAAATGCAATTAATTTTAAGTTCACTTCAAAAAAGATTGCAAAACATTTTCAACAGATGAGAGACGTTATTAAAGGAGGTAGATAATTATGGATATTAGTGGAAGCAACCCAGGTTTCAAAATTAGTGCTAGAGGTTTAAGCGTTCAAAGAAAACGAATGAACTTAATTGCTGAAAACATTGCTAATGCAGAGACAACTAGAAATGAAAATGGAGAACCTTTTAGAAGGAAATTTATCACAATTTCACAAAGTCAAAGTGGTTTAAATGGAATGAGTCAGCAAAAAGGAAGTTTGCAAATGCATACTACCGATGGAAATCATTTTTCATTATCACAACCGAGCAATATAAACTCTGGTAATCAGTCTACTGGATTGGAATATGAAACTCATGAAGATCCTTCAGCTGGAGAACTAATATTTATGCCAAATCACCCTGACTCAGATGAAAAAGGATATGTAGAAATGTCAAATATTAATGTGATTCAAGAGATGGTTGAAATGATTGCAGCTTCAAGAAGTTACGAAGCAAATTTAACAGCACTCGATACTTCAAAACAGATTGCTAAAGATTCTTTGGAGATATAAAAGATGAGAGTTAATACTAATAATATTGGAAATTACTTTCCACAGAGAACTAGAAATGTTTCAAATGTAACTCGTACAGATGATATACAAAAAACAGCAGAAATAAAAAAAATGGATCAAGGAATTTCTGTTAAAGAGAAAGAGCTTTTTGCAAAGATGTATCCTAAACAAAGAGAAGAGATTATGGAATATCACTATTACAACAAGAGCGGTACTATGTCTGGTGTAACAGTTGGATCATTACTGGATAGGAGAGGATAAGAAATGGCCATTGGAAATATTCAATCGATAGGAAGTTTAATTCCGAGAACAAAACTAACAGAGAAACCAAGTGTTAATGAGTTCGAAAATATTTTTAAAGGTGTAATAGAAAACACCCAAAAAGCTCAGGCTGAGTCAACAGAATTAACTCAAAAATTAATACAGGGTGGAGATGTTGAAATTCACGAGGTTATGATTGCTGGAGAAAAGGCAAAGACTAGTCTTCAACTTCTAATGGAAGTTAGAAATAAATTTATGGATGGATATAAAGAATTAACAAGAATTCAAATCTAAATTATTGGAAATTTAACTGATGAACGACATTTTCGGAATATTTAATAAACTTGCCCCTCAACAAAAAATGATGATTGGTGGAATTGCAATTGTAACTGTAGTTCTACTAGGAGTTTTAGTTTCATTTTTGAATGAACCAAATTACTCAACTGTGTATACGAATCTTTCAGAGAAAGATGCCGCAAAAGTTTTAGAGCATTTAAATTCTAAAAAAATTCCATATAAAATTGAGGATAGAGGAAGCACTATCAAAGTTTCTGCAGAAGTTGTTCACGAAACTAGATTAGAGTTAGCAAGTAAGGGAATTCCAAATTCTGGAATTATAGGATATGAGATTTTTGATAAGAGCACAATGGGAATGTCCGAATTTATGCAAAAACTTAATTACAAAAGAGCTTTGGAAGGGGAGCTTTCCCGTACTATAGTTCAACAAGATGGAGTTGAAGCAGCACGTGTTCATATTGTAACACCAGAAAAGTCGATATTCAGAAGTGAGCAAAATGACCCAACTGCTTCTATTGTGTTAAAACTATCTATGAGTTCTTTATCAAGAGAGAATATAAATGCAATTGTTAATTTAGTATCTAGCAGTGTGGAAGGATTAAAAAGAGGAAACATAACTTTATTAGATACAAATGGAAGACTTCTTTCACAGCAATCGGATGAAAATGAGTTTGGAATTTCAACAGGTAAACAGTACGAGATTAAACAGTCTATAGAGAAATATTTAGTTAAAAAAGCACAAGCAGTTTTGGATAATATCTTAGGATATGGGAATGCTATTGTTCAAATAAATGCAGAGCTAAATTTCGATCAGGTTGAAAGAACAATTGAAGACTTTGATCCTGAAAAACAAATTGCAGTTAGTGAACAAACTATTAAGACTGAAAACATTGGCTCTAGTTACTCTGACACAACTGCTCAAGTTAGTCAGAACTCAACAATTAATTATGAAATTAGTAAAACAATAGAAAGAGTAGTTGAGGGAACTGGTAATATTAAAAGACTTACTGTTACTACTGTGATAAATGATGAAGTAAAACAAGTTAAGAATGGTGAAACTGTAGAGACTGTACACGAACCTAGAAGTGATGAACAATTGCAAAAACTTGAACAAATTGTTAGAAATGCTGTTGGTGTTGATAATGTTAGGGGAGACGAGTTCTCAATAGTAAATATCTATTTTGATAATGGCAGACTTGAGGAAGAGAGCTTTGAGGAGGCTGCTACTGCGGGACAAATGCCTTTTGGTGATATGGATAAGCTAATAAACTTAATTCTAATTGTTACTGCAATAATTGCATCATTGATTTTATTACTAAAATTAATGAAGAGATTAAAAACAGAAAAAATAATGGTCGGTTCAGTAAACCCTGGTGGATTTGCGATGGCTGGCGCTGGTAGCACACCATCCTTAAATGATTTTGGAAACACAGCATTACCCTCGTCGGAGAAAAGAAAACTCTTTCCACTAGGTGATTTGGAAGATGAAATTTCGGACGAAGCTATGATGAAAAAGAATCAGAACGAAAAAATTTCTAATTATGTGCAAAAAAATCCAGTTGATGCTGCCAAACTAATAAATTCATGGTTAAACGAAAATGAGTAATCCGAAAGAAGAAACGACAGAAATTGCTGCTATAAAATCAAGAGAATTTGCAGGACTAAATGGATTACAAAAATCAGCACTTTTAATGATTGCGCTAGATGTCGAATCTTCAGCTGAAGTATTTAAAAATTTAGATCCTGATGATGTTGAAGCTATTTCAGCAGAAATTTCTCAAGTTAAAAATACATCAAGCCAAACATTTGATGGAGTTATGCAAGAGTTTTATAATATGGTTAAAGCTCGTGAGTATGTTCTTGAAGGTGGCATTGATTATGCAAAGGCTATTCTTGAAAAATCATTTGGTATGAATAAAGCACTTGAAATAATTGAAAAAGTGAAAAGTATTACTACTCTAAAGGGGTTCGATATTTTAAAGAAAGCTGATTCTACTCAACTTGTTAATTTTTTAGGAAAAGAACATCCACAGACTATCGCATTAATACTTACCCACTTGCACCCTGACCAAACTGCAAACGCTATACAAGAATTACCACCCGATCTTAGAGGTGATGTGGCTTTAAGAATTGCCACATTAGGAAAAGTAGCTCCTCAAACACTTCGTAGAATTGAAAAAGTTGTAGATGATATGGCTGGTTTAACTATGAGTCAAACTATTGGTAAAATTGGTGGAACAAAAAGTTTGGCTACAATACTAAATAGAACTAAAGTCTCTTTAAGTAAAGAAATTATGGATGAACTAATTGATAAAGATCCAGAAATTGCTGCAGAGATAAAACGCTTGATGTTCTTATTTGAGGACTTGATTAATCTACAAGATAAGGATATTCAAAAAATTCTACGTGAAATAGATAGAAAAGATTTAACAATGGCTTTAAAAACAGCAGATGAAGAATTGGCGAATAAAATTTATGCTAATATGTCTGAGCGAGCAACAGAACTACTGAAAGAAGAGCTTCAGTATATGGGAATGGTTAAATTAAAAGATGTGGAAGCAGCACAAGCTCGTATTATAGATGTTGTTAAACAATTAGAAGAGACTGGGGATATATCTCTAAATATTCAAGGTGGTAGCGAGGAAGTATATGTCTAGCGTTATAAAACTTGGAAGTAGAAAGAATAAACTTAGCATAAGAATAAGTGATGTAGTTGGTCCACCAGGTACTGAGTCAGAAAACGAAGAAGAATATTTACAAAGATTAGAAGATGAAAAAAAAGAACAAATATATAATGCTGGAAAAGAAGATGCTATTAGAGAATTACAGTCTCAATATAGTCGGAAATTACAGACCAAGTTTGAGGAATATGATAATCTCATGAAATCTGTTGATGAAAGATTGATAGAGTATAAAACATCCTTCGATAAAATTGTTTTGGATGCATCCTTCCTTATTGCTTCAAAGATTATTAAAAAGTCTATTTCTGAATCACCTATTATTTTTGATGCAATTAAAGAGTCAACAAGTAAAATAATTGGTGCAAATAATATTGTAATAAGATTAAATTCTGCAGATGTGGAGTTAATACAAGAGAGTGAAGTTAACTTTCTTGATAATAAATCCTATTCTAATTTAAAATTTGAAGTTGATGATAGAATAGAAGCGGGTGGTTGTTTTATCGAGTCTGAGATTGGAAATGTTGATGCACGTATTACTTCACAGCTAAACGAATTAAAAACAAAACTTTCACAAGAAGCGGTAGAAGAAGTTTAATGAATTACGCTGAAGAATATATTGCCACAATTTCTAATAAAATTTCAAATACTGAAATTATAAAAGTTAATGGAAAAGTAACAGATGTTGTTGGTTTAGTAATTGCCTCTTTTGGTCCTAATGTATCTATTGGTGAAGAATGTAAAGTTGTTGATAGAGATGGCAAAGTAGTTTGTGCATGCGAAGTTGTTGGTTTTAAAGAAGGAAAAGTTTTATCAATTGCTTTAGGAGAAATTCACGAAATTTCACCTGCATGTGAAATTGTAGCTACAGGTAAAAGTTTTTCAATTCCAGTTGGAGAAGAACTACTTGGAAGAGTAATTGACGGATTAGGAAATCCGATAGATGGAAAAGGCCCACTTAATTTATCTGAAAGAAGATCAATTTACCGTGAACCTCCACATCCACTTGAGCGTGAAAGAATTAATGCACCACTTCAAACTGGTGTACGAGCTATTGATGGATTGTTAACTATTGGTAGAGGACAAAGAGCCGGGATATTTGCTGGGAGTGGCGTTGGTAAAAGTGTTCTATTAGGAATGATGGCTAGAAATACTGATGCAGACATAAATGTTATTACCCTTATTGGAGAGCGTGGTAGAGAAGTTAGAGAGTTTATTGAAAAAGACTTAGGGGAGGAAGGTCTTAAGCGTTCTGTTGTTATTGTAGCTACAAGTGATAAATCTGCTTTGATTAGAATGAAGGGTGCTTTTATTGGAACAACAATAGCTGAATACTTTAGAGATAAAGGAAATGATGTATTGCTAATGATGGATTCTGTAACACGTTTTGCTATGGCACAAAGAGAAATTGGCTTAACAGTTGGGGAACCGCCAACAACAAAAGGATATACACCTTCTGTATTTGCTCTTCTTCCAAAATTATTGGAACGCGCAGGCACTGCTAAAGGTGGCTCTATTACTGGATTTTATACAGTATTAGTTGATGGTGATGATATGACTGAACCAATTGCCGATGCTGTACGATCAATTCTTGATGGACATATAGTCCTTTCGAGAAAGCTTGCTAATAAAGGACAATATCCTGCAATTGATCCTCTACAAAGTGTTAGTAGAGTAATGCCAGATATTGTTACAAGTGACCAACGTGAAAGAGCCATGCTTTTTAATGAAATTTTATCGACCTACAATGAAGCGGAAGATCTTATAAACATAGGTGCGTATGTAAAAGGGAGCAATCCGCAAATTGATCATGCCTTGCAGAATATTACAAACTTGAGAAGTTTTCTAAAGCAAGATATGAATGATAAATCTTTGTTTAAGGATACAGTTAAATTACTAAATGATATGATAGAAGAACCGTTGGCATTGGAGTAATGAATGAAGAAGTTTAAATACAAATTCGATTCGGTTCTTAATTTTAAGGATAATATTAAGAAAGAAGCAATGAAAGAGGTTGCTCTTGTTGGAAAACAGATTGAGGAATCTTCTGTTAAGAAAGAGAAATTAATTGAAGAGTTAAATGGCTGTAAGATGAGTAGCAATAAAGGCTCAATGAAAATTTCGGAACTTCAATTTATTGAAAGCCATATTTATTATCTAAAGAAAAAAATAGAATTTATTGATAGTGAGATAGCAAGATTAAAATTGCTAATGAAAATAAAGCAAAGTGAGTTAGTTGAAAAGACAAAAGAGAGTAAAATATTTCACAAGCTTAAAGAATCGAAGTTAATGCAATTTAAGAAAGAAGAAAATAGAGCAGAAACAAAGATGTTGGATGAATTAGCAATACAAAAATCTAGTAGAGAATAGAGATGATTGATAAGATAGCAGCAGTAATAATTTTTATAATTTCATTTGTGATGGTCACAGCATTAATCGCATTTATGAATTTGAAGTACGATAATATTTTCGACTTTGATTTTACACCAACTCATGCAGCAGCAGAGTTAAGGACAGTTCAGCAGATTGAAGATATAAAAATTAATCTAAGACCCGAAATTGAAAGAGCTGTTTTCGATTCATTAAAAGTAATTGGCTTCGATTCTGTTGCTATTGTAAATACAAACAATAGAGTTGTTTTGCTGGAGGATAGTATAGCTGTGTTACAAAAGGAAATTGCTAAACTATCGAGAGAAACAACAACTTTAGAAGCAACAAATGAAAAGTTTGAAAAGAAAAAAGATAGCGAAACTGAGTATCAAGCATGGATAAAAACAACTTCAAAATTGTATGATTCTATGGAATCTCAGAAAGCGGCTAAAATAATTCTAAAATATTCCGATAATATAGCTAAGGATATTCTGTATAGTATGAAAAAGAAAAAAGCCGCTGAAATACTAGCAGAAATAAATCCAGAAATAGCTAAAAGAATAACGCGAGTACCATAATGTTTTTTAATCCGCTGTTTATATCGAATGCTAGTGCTGGCAATACTGTTGACGGTGCTAAAGAGAATAAGTTTACTAATTCTAATTATCTGTTTGCAGATATAATAAATGTATCAACAGAAAAGTTGTCATTAAATGAAGTTAGTAATATTGAGTTAGAATCAAAAAACAAAGCTCTATTTAAGAACTTTGAAAACCTAACTTTTGGTGCTAAGAATCAAGAGTCATCTGCAAAGAATGATTATCTTGGTGATGATGCTACTATTGTTCAATTTCTTAATACTCTGTTAAGTGAAGTTGAAATGCCTAAAAATAGTTCTGGTAAGGTTTTAATTCAACATAACTCAAAATCGGGTGCTTCCGCAATTAACCCAGAAATAGTTAATACTATTATTGAGGGTGTTAATAGCGGAGAAAAGTTTTCTATTCCTATTGAAAATAATGGAAAGGAAATATTTGTTGAAATTCAAAAATTTGATAAATCCCTAAAAAATTCTAATTCTCCTAAAATTTTAAAACTTACTCAGTCGGATAATACAAATGCGAAAGAGATTGATTATAATCAAGTAATCTCTAATATTATCTCTTCACTAAAAGAAAAATTAAGTTCAAGTGAATTTAATATGAGTGAAGAAAAAATTTCGCAATTAACTTCACAAATTGAAGGTAAATTTTCAAAGTTAGTTTCCTTAAATGATGAAACATTTACTCCTCAAAAAAATATTCTTTCTACATTAATTACAGGAGCTCAAAAAGAATTAAATCTTTCGACTCAAGAATCTGATCTACTAAAAAAGACTATTGTTGAAGAATTTGTGAAGGTTATTAAATCGGGTGATAGTGCAGAATTCACGAATTTAAAACCAATTGTAGATGAGAAAGAATCTGATTTTCCTGTAATCTCTAATAAATTAGGATTAACATCAGGTGAAGCAAAATTATTGGAAGGTATTAATTTAGAAAAATTAACGCTACCAGAATTAAGCAGTAAGCTAAAAGAAATTTTTTCTGACTCATCACAAAGCGCAGAAGTAAATTCGCTACTAAATAAAGTTGAAGCATATTTAAAATCAAATAGTAAAACTGCTAACGTGGAAAATATATCTTCTAAGTTTACCTTGCCAAAATTGAGTGAAGCATTAAATCTTACACCCAGAGAAGCTGAGATTGTTAAGAGCATAAATAGAAAAAAAATTACACTTCCAGAATTAGGTAATAAATTAAAAGCCTTATTTGCTAATATGCCAGCAAGTGCTGAAGCAAAATCATTGCTAAGTAAAGTAGATGCATATATAAAATCAAATGCAGAGACTGTAACAACTGAAAACATTTCTTCTAAGTTTACATTGCCAAAAATAAGCGAGGCATTAAATTTAACGCCAAAAGAAACTATTGTTGCTCAAAGTTTGGCTTCAGAAAAAGTCACTTTGCCTGAGTTAAATAACGAGCTTAAGGCTTTAGAAAACTTAAGTAATAATAGATTGGAAATTAAATCTGTTATTAATAAAATGGATGCAATAATATCGTCTAAAGAGAATACTGTTGCTGGAGTTAATACTGAAGAAAAATTATCTCTTTTGGAGCTATCTCAAAAATTAAAACTTACTGCTGGTGAAACAGAAGCAGTTCAAAAAGAGAGTTTTAAAAAGGTTAATGTTCTAGAATTAAAAGAGATTGTAAAAGAAGAGTTATCTCAAAGCCCTAAGAATAGAGAACTAAAAACTCTTTTTGCAAAGCTAGAAAAACTGGAAGTTAAAACAACATCATTTGAGAATGTTAAATCAGATGAAAAGATTGCAGCTGTGGGTCAAAAGAAATCTAATGATGAGCCAACCTTAGTTAATAAAGTAAAAACTGGAATCAAAAATGTTTTTGCTAATAAGGAAGTTGCAAATAGTAACGAAGTAGAGAAAGAAAAGTATTTGGTTACACTAAAAGCAGAAAAAAGTCCGGAAAGCTTAACATTAAAAGACGACGCTTTTGTTAATAAAGCAAAACCAGAATTATTAAATAAAACTGTATTTGCAAGTAAAGAGAGTGTCGATTTATCGAAACTTAGAGTTGTACCACTAAACGAAAATGCTTCAAAAGAGAATTCGGTTGCTCAGGATAAAGATATTAAATTAACAAAAGCATCAAATGATAAGAATGGTTTTGTAGAGACAAAAATAGTTAAAAATGAGAGTGGTAGTAGTAGCTCTAATTTAGGAAACAAAGAATCATATAAAAATGAACAAGCCCCAACTATTAAAATAGCTGATAATGCTGAATTGACTAATGAAAACTCTAAACTAAAACCATTTGAAAAAATGATTATTAAAAATTTAGAAGTTGAGAGTAATAGTGTTGCAGTAAAAGAGAGTAAAACAGAGAGCAATATTCTTCATAAATCAGCTAACTCAGATGTTAAAGTGGAAGAGGCTCATTTTTCTAAATTTGCTACTACACATAGTCAATTCATTAAAAACGATTTAAGATTAAATCAAAAAAACATATCTAAAAGAATTAATCTTAAAGATTTGAATAAAGAGATCAGTACCCTAGCTCTAAAAGGTGGAAAGAAGATAATTCAATTTCAGCTAACGCCAGAAAATTTAGGCAAGTTGGATATTAGGCTTGAGGTTGTTAATAAAACTATTTCTGCTACAATTAAAGTTGATAATGAAGCAACACAACAACTTGTTCAAAATAGTTTAGAAGGATTAAAAGCGACTCTTAATCAAAGTGGAGTCCAATATAATTCACTAAATGTATCGCTCTCTAATTCTGAAGATAAGAATCAGAGATATTTTAAACAGAAAAGAAAAAACAATAATGCTGCAAAGATGAATGTTGAAGGACTTGACGAAACGCTTGCACATAAAAATTTAGGCTATAATAAATACGATTTTATAGCATAGGAGTCTAAAATGCCAATAAGTTCAATTAGTAACCAAGTAAATACATTTGTGCAGGAACCACAAGGTGGCGATGATATGGGTAAAGATGCATTCATGAAATTAATGATTGCACAATTGCAAAACCAAAATCCGCTTGATCCAATGGATGGAACAGAATATGCGGCACAACTTGCTCAGTTTTCATCGTTAGAGCAACTTACAAATTTAAATGATTCGATGAATGCGAGTATTGATGCAGATTATTACTTAACACAATCAATCAACAATACTCTAACTGCAACATTAATCGGAAATGATGCTAAGCTTGCTTCTCCAACATTGAACAATATTGGCCAAGATGATATCGAATTTGGATATACTCTTCCAGTTGATGCTCTAAGTGTTACTATTGAAATTTACAACGAAAATGGTGCTTTAGTTAGAACTATTTCAGAGGAAAATGTTTCTGATGGTGACCATAAACTTTCGTGGGATTTTTCCGATGATAATGGTAAGAAATTACCAGAAGGTAGTTATACATTTGAAATTACTGCCAAAGACACAAAAGGTGAGAATCTTACAGTTAGTTCTTACGGTGTTGGAAGAATTGATGGAGTTAGATTTGGAGAGAATGGAACTACTCTTATTGTTGGAGGAATTGAATATAACTTAGCAGATATAATAGAAATTTTATATCACGATTCAGAAGAGAATGATAATGAAAGCAGTACAAGTGATAAATCATAATTCGGAAGGAGACGAATAAAATGGCAATGATAAATGGAATAAATGTTCCCTTTGTACCCCTAGTAAAGGAGAGTGGGTTTCAGCAAGGGAAACAACAGGATGGAGTAAAATCTCATTTTGATGAAATATTTTCGAAAGAGATTTCAAAAGTTAAATTCTCCAAACATGCTCAGCAACGCTTAGAGTCTCGCGATATTAAATTAACCGAGAACGAAATGGATAAGATTAATACAGCAGTTCAACAAGCTGAAGCAAAAGGAGCAAAAGATTCATTAGTAATGATGGACAACACAGCATTTCTTGTGAACATTCCAAACAAGACTGTAATTACAGCAATGAGTTTGGCTAATAGTAACGAAAATGTATTTACAAATATTGATAGCGTAGTATTCGCACAATAAAAAATAATTAAATAAACTAGTTATGAGCGGGACCTTTTAAGGACGCTCTTGATTTGGCCGACCGACAGACGCTGAATCGAACAAACTTAAAAAACTAACCTTAGGAGGTTATAATGGCACTTCTTAACTCACTATTCTCCGGTGTTTCCGGATTGAAAAATCATCAAGCAATGATGGATGTAATTGGTAATAATATAGCTAATGTAAATACTATTGGCTATAAGGGTTCTAGAATTACATTTAGTGATACTTTTAATCAAATGATAAAATCTGGTACAAACCCTGAAGATGGTAGTGGCGGTACTAACAGTATGCAAGTTGGTCTTGGAATGAAAGTTAATTCTATTGATAGAAACTGGAACCAAGGTACTTTTGAAAGAACCGGAATCACTACTGATTTGGCTCTTCAAGGAGATGGATTGTTTATATTAAATAATAATGGCACTCAGCAATATTCACGAGCTGGGGCATTTATATTTGATGCAGAGGGTAAATTAGTTAATCCACAAAATGGTGCAATAGTACAAGGAAAAGTTGCAAATGGTCTTGGTGAAATTCCTCCAGGCAACTCAGTACAGGATGTTATTATTGATAAAAATTTAAGATTACCTGCAATTGCTACTCAAAATGTAACATGGGGTGGTAATCTTGAAAGTGGATCACCTACAAAAAGAACAGATATTGTTGAAATGACGGGTAATTTTAAATCTAATACCAGCGGTGTTCCTGCTACAGAAACATATGCAATTTATGGTGTTGATGGTACAGAATATGAGCTTGAACTAAGTTATACAAATACTGGGGACTATGATGATTCAGTAACTCCAGCAACTGGGTCTGCAACTTATGATGTAACTTACAATATTAATGACGCAGATGGAAATCCTTTTGCTTCTCCAATAACTGGTTCTCAAACATTAAGTTTTGATATAGCAAACAAAAGTGATACAGCGAGTCTTTTAATACAAGAAGATAGTGACAATATTAACTTTAATTTAAACTTTGATGCATTGCGAAGCACGACTGCTTCACAAAGTGCAGATGCAAAAATTGATAAAGCTGAAGTTGCTGAAGAAATTACAGGTACCGTAACTGTTTACGATTCTCTTGGAAGTGCACACTCGTTAAGTATAACATATACACATCTTGATAGTGGATCTTGGGGGTGGGAAATAGAAAATCCTTCAACTGGATCATTAACTGCAGGTGCAAATGGAGTACTAAGATTCAACAATGATGGTACTATTGAATCAATCTCACAAAATGATGGAACGGGTAGTTTAGCTAATGTAGTTCCTCCAGATTTACCAACAATCTCTTTTCAACCAGATAGTGGTGCTGACCAAGTTGAAATTGATTTTGATTTTGGTGAAGGGACTAATGGTATTACTCAAACTGCTCTAAGTTCACAAATTCAGTCATTAACACAAGATGGTGCTGCTTCAGCAACATTAGCAAACTTAAATATTGATCAATATGGAAATGTTGTTGGTATTTTCTCAAATGGTAATTCACAAACATTAGCACAAATTATGGTTGCTACTTTCCCAAATCTTAATGGTTTAACAAGTATAGGAGATAATATGTATCAGGTAGCAGCAAATGCAGGAGAAGCTCGTATTGGAGAGCCAGGTGGAGATACAAATACGTTTATACAATCTGGTGCTTTAGAGCAATCTAATGTTGATTTATCAGAAGAATTTACAAAAATGATTATTTCACAAAGAGGTTTCCAAGCTAATGCAAGAGTTGTAACAACTGCCGATGCATTATTACAAGAAATCACTAATTTAGTTAGATAAGATTAGTCACGTAATCTAATCAAAACTCCTTTCAACAAGCCAATTCCTATTATAGGGGTTGGCTTTCTTTATTGATATTGAGGCTGTCTCAAAAGTGGTGTTTGTCATTTCAAACGGAGAGAGAAATCTTTAATTTTTAGCAAATCCAGAAGATTCTCACGTCGCTTCACTCCTCAGAATGACATTTTATTAACTTTCGAGACAGCCTCAATACTATCATTTCCCCTCTCATCTTCCATTAAAAAATGTTAAATTTAACAATTATAAAATAGAAACGGATTTGGAGTTAGTAATGAAAAATAGATTAAGAAAAATCTCATTAGCGATGTTGTTCCTTGTGTCAGTCTTGTCTTTTGTGATAATCTCATTGACGAATACCGAAATAAATAGAGTTGAAGTAAAGAGAGAATCTGGCGCAAGGTTAGCCCTCCAATTTTGGAATAGAATGAGAGCCTACCCAGGCGAAGAGATTCCCAAAAGTAAATTTATGGAAGAATATACTTCCGTAAAAAATCGCATGAGCAAAACCATAAATACAACAATGGATGTTGAACCGTGGAAAGCTATGGGTCCATTAAACGTTCCAGGAAGAATGATAAGTTTAGCTGTTAATCCACAGAACTCAAAAACTCTTTATTCTGGATCAGCAACTGGTGGAGTTTGGAGAACTTATAATTCAACAAATGGGTCAAATTGGCACAGAATTCATACAGGTTTTCCAACACTCGGAGTTATGGCAATTACAATTGATCCTGCTGATACATTAAATATGTTGATTGGAACTGGAGAGACTTACGGGCATTCACAATCGGAAGGTGGCTTGGTGTGGCGAACCTCGCGTGGAAGCTATGGAATTGGAATTCTAAAAACTACTGACGGCGGAGTAACTTGGAATAAAAGTCTCGATTGGACATTTGACCAAAGACGTGGGATTCAAGATTTAGCTATTAATCCAGAGAACAGCAAAACTGTATTTGCAGCAACATCAGAAGGGATATACCGTTCATACGATTTTGGTGAAAGCTGGAAAGAAGTTTACTCAGTTGAGATGGCGCAGGATATTGTAGTACATCTTGCTGATACAAATAAAATTTTAGTTTCAACAGGAAACCTTGGAAGTTCAGATGCTGGAATTTATCGCTCACTAGATGGGGGAGATACTTGGAATAGAGTCTCTGGTTTACCAACATACACAGGTAAAACATTATTGGATATTTACAAAGCAAATCCAGATATTGTTTTTGCGGATGTGGCTGATAGCCTTGCTGGTAAAGGACTTTATAAAACTACTGACTTTGGAGATACTTGGACAAAAATTCACTCAAGCGATGTTCCGCAATACCAAGGATTTTTTGCACACTGGGTTGCCGTTCATCCAACAGATGAAAGCAAAGTGGTGCAAGCTGGAGTTCAAATTACTTATTCATCCAATGGCGGAGTATCAAGATCAAATATTCCAGGACCACATGTTGACCACCACAATTATGCACACGATCCTAATTACGACAATGTATTATACATTGCTTGCGATGGTGGCGTTTATCGCACTACAAATTTTGGAGAAAGTTATACTAATATTGGATATGGGCTACAAACCTCGCAATTTTACAATGGCTTTTCATCTTCCTACTCTGATTCCAATGTAGCGATGGGTGGTTTGCAAGACAATAACACAGTTATTTATAATGGCACAGATGATTGGGCGAGAGTAATTGGTGGAGATGGCTCCTGGTCAGCAATAAATTCATTGAACGATAATATTATGTATGGTTCTTGGCAACGTGGAAATATACTTCGCTCTAATAATCATGGTAGCACTTTCTCAAATATTGTTAGTGGTATTTATGGAGATGCAGCATTTATTGCACCATATGTTATTTCTGAATCGAATCCATCAATACTCTATGCCGGAAGAAAGCGTGTATTTAAAACCGAGAATGGTGGTGACAACTGGAGTGCAATTAGTGATGATATAGATGGAAATGAAATTTTATCCATGTCTGTTTCCCCTCAAAATCCAGATATACTTTTTATTGGAACAGCTCCAGTTGCTACACGAAGTCACATTTATGCAACACAAGATGGTGGTACAAATTGGACAGATGTAACATCTGATTTGCCAGACAGATACCCTATGGATATTGCAATTGATCCAAATAATTCTGGAACAATTTACATCGTTTTGGGTGGATATGGTTCAGGACATGTTTATAAATCCAATAACGGTGGAGTGAAGTGGACTGATATTACAGGAACTCTTGCAGATGTACCAACTCTTTCCGTTATTGTAGATCCATTTAACTCCGATCATGTTTATGTAGGAAGTGATTTGGGTGTATTTGTTTCATCAGATGCTGGTAGTAACTGGACATCATTCAATGACGGATTACCAGAAGCAGTAATGGGAATGGATTTGAATATTTCGCATGCAAACAGATCTCTTTGGGTGGCAACGCATGGTAATGGTGCATATAGAAGACCACTGATATATTCTCCAGAATTTTACTTATCTATTAATATGGTAGAGCTTCCAACATCTGTATTGAAGTTTACAGAATTTACATTTAGTGCCATGATTAGAAATACAGGAACTAATACTCAAACTGAGAACTACTCCGTTGAAGCCAGATTGTTAAACTCAAATAGTGAAGAGGTCTATTCAAATACTCAAACTTTCTGCTGCTTAGGAGCAAGTGAAAGCACAACAATTAATTTTGATGGTAGTTATGAGTTTGATATTGAAGGTAACTATACTTTCGAATTGATCAAGTTTGGTAATTCACAATTACCAGACGCTGATACAATCAGTCAAGTAATTAGAGTCTTTGAACCATCTAGTATTGCTTATGCAACTGTTACAAAATCAACAAATACATATTCACCTATAACAGGTGGAGTAACATTTAACGGCGATGATGTTCAAAAAATTACTACGCTTCCTTTTAACTTCACTTATGATGATTACGAATATAACCAAGTTCAGATAAGTACAAATGGTTGGTTTGAGTTTGGGAAAGGTACTATTGGCACAGAACGTGGAGTTTCAAATGCTGAACAAATTGGTTCTCTTGGAGCAAATGAAAATGGAAGAATGGCTGGAACATCTCGCCCAACAAAAGCACTTGGTCCTTGGTGGGAAGATTTAAATGCTGATAATAATGGAAATGTTAGATATGCAACCCTAGGTAATTCACCAAATAGAGTTTTTGTTACGCAATGGGAAGATGTAAGAGCATATTGGGATGCAGGATCCACAACTACAAGGTTAAACTTCCAAGTTCGGCTTTATGAAGGAACTAATAAAATTGAGTTCTGTTACGGAGAGATTCAATCTGGAACGTTTGGAGGAGGAGATATTGGCGCTTCAATTGGATTTAAAGATCACATTGGTGGTGATTATCGTTTTTTCGATATTGTAGCTGGTAAATCATTACCTGCTGGTGATGTAATTACAGATTTAAGTCCGCTTACAGATTGGCCTGGAGAGAATACTGTTTATGAAATTACAACACTTACTACTGATGTGAATAACGAAGATGAAAATTTACCAAAGGAGTTTGTGCTTGAACAGAACTACCCAAATCCGTTTAATCCGAGTACAATAATAAGATATCAAATACCTTCAAATGTGAGAGGTAAGAGGGAAGAAGTAAGACTTGTTATTTATGATGTACTTGGAAGAGAAGTAGCAACTCTAGTAAATAAACAACAAGAAGCTGGAAGTTATGAGGTAAACTTTAACTCAAGTGGATTAACAAGTGGAGTATATTTTTACAAATTAAAAACGGACAGTTTTAACAAAACAATGAAAATGATTCTACTTCGATAATAAAAAGGTATTTAATCGTAGAGGCGACCGGTGCGGTCGTCTTTTACAAACAATTTAAATTCAGACCAAATTATAAAGATGACTCACCGAGTCATCTCTACACGAGGATTAAACATTTGGTACTCTCTACAATATTTCCTCCTAAAGTTAACTTTATCATTCAACCAACTGCACAATAATAGCCATTATTAATTTGGCATCTTTCCAAAACTGATTAAAATCGACTTTTTCTAATGGCATATCAATTGAACATGTAATAGAAAAAATTATATGAGAGAACCATGGCTGACGAAGTCGAAGATGTAAAAGTTGAAAAAAAATCATCACCAATTACCAAAATTATTCTGTTTGGCGTACCTGCATTTATTGTGCAACTAATATTAGTCTATTTTATAACGGCCAATATTTTAATGAATAAGGTTGGTGCTGGAGCTAATAATGGTTCTAAAGGAGATGCAGCTACAGAAGAATCAGCAGATGGAAATAGTGGAGATGCTGAAGATGGAGAAGGGCATTCCTCTACAGGTCAATTTATTTATGCAATTGATGAAATAATTATAAATCCTGCAAATACAAATGGAAGGAAATTTTTATTAACCGCTTTAGCATTCGATTTAGCAACAGAAGAGAATAGAGCAAAATTAGAAGAAAAAGATTTTTTAGTAAAAGATATGATTATATCTGTTATATCGAGTAAATCAACTGCATTTTTAGGTGATGTTGCTCTAAGGGATTCATTAAGAAATGAAATTACCAATAAAGTAGAAGGTTTTATGCCAGATATAAAGATTAACAAAGTTTATTTCAGCAAATGGATATTGCAATAAAATGGCAGAATTACTATCACAATCCGAAATTGATGCGTTACTGAATAATGTAAAAGACGGTGACTCAGAAGACCACGTAGAATATAAGTCTACTTCAAAGGAGATTATTCCTTTTGATTTTAGATTACCAAACCGTATATCTAAGAATCAACTTCGGACAATGAGAAACATTCATGAGAATTTTGCTGAGAGTTTTAGCTCGTTTTTGGTATCAAAGTTACAGACAATAGTTAATATAAATATTATTAGTGTCGATCAGATTTACTACTCAGAATATGTTCTTTCTGTTTCAAATCCATCTTTTGTTTACACCTTCGATATTTTAGATACAGACATAAAAGCTATTTTAGAGATAAGTCCAGAATTTGGGAGTACACTTGTGGAGCGTCTGCTTGGTGGTTCTGGGAATGGAAAGAAGAATAATGAAACAATAACTGCAATTGAAGAGAAAGTTATGAATGTTGTTGTTGATAGGGTTATGCTAGATCTTAAGAAATCGTGGGCATCATTTACAAATTATGATTTTAAAGTAGATAAATTTGAACCAAATATAGATTTCGCACAAATCACAAGCCCAAACGAGTCTGTACTAATAATCTCTTTTGAAGTGGTTTTAGAAGAAAAAAGATTTATGATGAACTTTTGTTTTGCAACTTATGCTTTCGATTCTGTTATGGCTAAGTTAACATCTCAATCACTTTCGTCTATAAGACCTCATAAATATAAAGGAACTACATCGCAAGAAATTATATCACAAAATCTGAAATTATCAGAAATTCCAATAGAAGTAGAGTTTGGAAGATCAACAATTACTTTTAACGAATTAAATAATTTGGAAGTTGGTGATATCATTAAACTAAAAACAAGAATTGAAAATGAAAATATAATTAGTATTTCAGGTAAACCACTTTATGCTGGCAGACCCGGAGTGAGCAACAATAAAAAAGCAATTAAAATTACACGAAAACTAAGTTAAAGTATACTTATTAGAGGAAGTAATGGACGAGAACAACGAATTAAATGACGATAATAATATTGGAAAAGGACTTGATCCTGCAGCATTTTCAAATCCAGATGAAGCTCCTGATCAAAATAAAATCTTAACAGATTTAGCAGACTTTGATGATTTAGATGAAACACAATTTGGCGCACCTGGTGCATCAGAATCTTTCGAGTTTTTACAAGACCTAGAAATGAATGTATATATTGAGCTTGGCAGAACAAAAATGCCAATCAAAGATATACTTGAACTTGAAAGAGGCTATGTAATTGAATTGAACAAATTAGCAAGTGAGCCAGTAGATATTTTTGTGAACAACAAAAAAATTGCAGAAGGTGAAGTTGTTGTTGTTGATAAACATTTTGGAATTAGGATTACAACACTAAATAAACTGAATAATCTAACAGAGATGACTACATGACAGTTTGGGAAATGTTAACTACAATATTGCCATTGATATTAGTTCTAGTGCTGCTCTACGCAGCCTTACTTTTTGTAAGAAAAAGTGGATTTGTAATTAATAAAAATCAAAGAAAACTTTCGCAATTTAAAGTTATTTCTACCCAAGCAATAATGAATAAAAAGTATATCTCAATTGTGAAAGTACAAGATTCGTATTTGGTGCTCGGTATTTCAGATAATTCAATAAACTTATTAAAAGAACTAGATGCAGTAGAAGAAGATAAACCTGAAGATGATACAAAAGGTAAGCAAACATTTGCGGAAGTATTTAAACAGAATTTAGGAATGAAATCATGATGTAAAATCTATTTTGAATAGATTTTCAGGATGAAAATATTAAACAATTATGGATAAAAAACACACAAATAGTATTTCACATTTAGAAGTGAAACAGAAATTGAAAATAATTTCTATCATTTTCCTATTGCTTTTTATTGCATCAGATGCCTTTTCCCAAAATAGCCAGTCAATTCCATTTCCTAAAATAGGAATAGATATGGGAACAGCTGACTCTCCAGAAGAAGTTTCTACTACGCTACAAATCCTTTTATTGATGACTATACTCTCCCTTGCGCCATCAATAATGATAATGACAACATCATATTTAAGACTAATAATTGTGTTTCACTTTTTGAAAACCGCACTGGGAACCCAATCGATGCCACCAAGTCAGCTACTAGCAGGTATTGCATTGTTTGTTACTTTTTTTGTGATGAATCCAACTTTTACTAGAATGAATGATGAAGCCTTAGAACCACTAATGAATGGTGAAATTCAAGTTGAAGAAGCAATGGAAAAAGGAATTCAGCCACTTCGTGAATTCATGCTTAACAATGTTCGTGACGAAGATATAGCTCTGTTTATTAACATGGCAAAGATGGAAATGCCAGAAACAAGAGTTGAGTTACCTACTTATATTTTACTTCCAGCCTTTGCTATTAGTGAGTTACGAGCTGGTTTCATAATTGGATTTTTTATTTTCATCCCATTTATAATGGTGGATATGATTATTGCATCAATCTTACTTTCAATGGGTATGATGATGATTCCGCCAATGATGATTTCACTTCCATTTAAAATTTTACTTTTTATTCTTATCGATGGATGGAGTTTAATAATTGGCTCCGTTATAAGGAGCTTTGGATAGATGACTGAAGAATTAGTAATAGAGGTTTTGACTGAAGTGTTTTTTACAGTCTTTACAATTTTAACTCCAATTCTTGGGGTTTCTCTAACAATAGGAATTATCATTTCAGTTTTTCAAGCTGCAACTTCAATTCAAGAAATGACGCTTACTTTTGTTCCTAAAATTATGTTTACAGCTGTTGCAATTATCTTTCTAATTCCTTGGATGATTGAGAAAATGATTGGAATAACATTAAAACTATTTTCCATATTAAACACAGTGGTTTAGTATGGAAATTTTAGTCACGGATTTCACCCTGATATTACTAATATTTATTAGAATCACATCTGCTTTTGTAGCTACGCCAATCTATAGCCACGATAGTATTCCAGGACAAGTTAAAATATTTATCTCTTTTATAATAGCTTTCATAGTTTTTAGCATCTCTGATTCAGCAAGCATAGCAATTGATTTTAATGTTTGGTGGCTTTTGGCTATGGCACTTAAAGAGATGATTGTAGGATTGATAATAGGGTTTACACTTAATCTTGTCTTTTTTGGATTCAGTTTTGCCGGTACTTTTATTGGATTTGATATGGGATTGGCAATGGCTCAAGTTATGAATCCGATTGAAAAAACAAATGGAAACGTAATTGGGCAAGTAATATACTTTTTAGCATTAATGATTTTCTTTATGATGGATGGTCATCAATATGTAATTAGAGCACTAACTTATTCGTTTCAAGTAATTCCACTTGGAGAATTTCAATCGAACGAAGCACTCTTTACATTGATGATACAATATTCATCATCTGTATTCATTATTGCAGTTAAGATAGCATCACCAATTTTGGTTTCATTTTTTTTAATACATGTTGCTGAAGGTATTCTCGCAAAGATGATTCCGCAGATGCAAGTCTTTTTCGTTACACAACCATTAAAAATTGGCGTTGGATTTTTATTATTGATGGCAATACTCCCAATCTATTTTTATACAATTAAAAATTTACTCGGTGAATTTGAAAATAAACTTTATACACTAGTTAAAGCAATGAGCTAAAAAGAACTAAAATATAATAATGAATTTTAATAAAAATATTAGCCACCAAGTCACTAAGACACAAAGAAAAAATGAAATGAACCTTTGTGTCTTCGAGTCTTTGTGGCAAGCCACTATGTTCGAAAACTTAAACTCTAGTATGGAATTAAAAAATGGCTAATAACGAAGGTCAAGAAAAAACCGAAGATGCTACGCAGAAGAAGCTTGAGGATACTAGAAATGAAGGACAGGTAGCCAAAAGTCAAGAGATGAGTGGCTTTTTAATATTTGCTGGCGGATTCTTTATCCTTTACAGTTTTAAAAGTTTTATGGCAGACCAAATTGGTGGAATGACTAGATATATTTTTAGCTCTTTGGATGTACTAACTTTGAGCATGAGTGTTGTTCAGTTGTATTTTTATAAAGCACTCGGATTTTTTGCTTTAACAATGGCTCCTATTCTCTTTGGTTTAATGGCAATTGGATTTATATCAAATGTAGGACAAATTGGTTTTAAAATATCTCTTAAAGCAATGAAGCCAAAAGCGAGTAAGTTTAATCCTGGCAAGGGACTTAAAAGAATATTTTTCTCTTCGCGTTCATTAGTTGAAGTTACAAAATCTCTGGCAAAGCTCTTTGTTATTGGTCTTTTTACATATTGGGTTTTAGACGACATGGTAGGTGAAGCAATTCTACTTGCTGATCATTCTATAGTTAAGATTGTTGAGTTTATGATTGATTCAGCTTTAACTCTAGTCTGGAAGCTTGCACTTGTTTTTGCAGTAATTGCAATTGCCGATTTTATTTTCCAAAAGCATAAACACAAAAAAGATTTGAAGATGAGTAAGCAGGACGTAAAAGATGAAGGAAAACAAACAGAAGGTGATCCTGAAGTAAAAGCAAGAATTAAGTCTATTCAGTTTGAGACTGCTCGTAAACGAATGATGCAAGATGTACCTGATGCTGACGTGGTGATTACTAACCCGACTCACTACGCTATTGCAATTAAATATGAACCAGAAAAAAATGCAGCTCCTAAAATTGTGGCTAAAGGCATGGATAGTTTAGCTCAAAGAATTAAGAAGATAGCCACTGAAAATGGAGTTCCATTAGAAGAGAATAAAGAATTGGCACGAGCACTTTATAAAGTAGCAGATGTTGGAGATGAAATACCTGGAGAATTATTCCATGCAGTTGCACAAATATTAGCACATATTTTTAATCTTAGAAATTCAAAAAAGAGTATTGTATAGATGTTTAGTTTATCAAAAAATAGTGATATAGTTCTAGCATTCGGACTCATCTTTATGTTGGGCTTAATGCTTATTCCACTTCCTCCAATGTTTTTGGATTTCTTTCTTGCATTAAATATTACCCTTGCAATACTTGTTTTAATTGTTTCTTTATATATTCAATCTCCCCTTGATATATCAGTCTTTCCCGGACTATTACTTGTATTAACCCTATTCCGACTGGGCTTAAACATAAGCTCAACACGTTTAATACTAATTGATGGTTATGCAGGTGAAGTTATTGAATCATTTGGCTCCTTTGTGGTTGGTGGGAATTACGTTGTAGGGTTTATCATTTTTATAATTCTAGTAATAATTCAGTTTGTAGTTATCGTTAAAGGTTCTGGTAGAATATCAGAAGTATCTGCTCGTTTTACTTTGGATGCAATGCCTGGAAAGCAGATGGCTATTGACGCAGATTTAAATACTGGATTGATTTCTGAACCTGACGCAAGAAAAAGACGTGACCAAATATCACGTGAAGCTGAGTTTTATGGCGCAATGGATGGTGCAAGTAAATTTGTAAAAGGAGACGCAATTGCTGGATTGATGATTAATGGTATTAACATTATCGGTGGGTTTGTAATTGGGATAGCCCAACTGGGAATGTCTTTTGGCGATGCCCTTGGAACCTATACTGTACTTACAATTGGTGATGGTTTGGTTTCTCAGATTCCAGCATTAATCATTTCTATTTCAGCGGGTCTTGTTGTAACCCGTAGTGCAGCTGGTACTGCTTTAGATACTCAAATCAAAACTCAGTTATTATCAAATCCAAGAGTACTTGGAACTGTATCTGGAGTTGTTGTTATGTTTTCATTTATTCCTGGTATGCCAACAATTCCATTTTTAGTAATAGGTGTTACACTTGGAGTAAGTTCATATTTAAAGTATAAAAAACCTGACGAAGAAGAAGAGGAACAGGTGGCTGAGGCTGCTGAAGAGGAAGAGACTGAAGAGAACTTTGAAAAATATTTACAGGTAGATCCAATTGAAGTAGAAATTGGGTATGGCTTAATTTCTCTAGTCGATGAAGACCAAGGTGGGGACCTGTTCCAGAAAATATCCGCCACAAGAAAATTTATAGCTTTAGAATTTGGAGTCCTAATTCCGCCAGTACGTGTGAGAGATAATCTTCAGTTAGAACCAAATAGTTACATTATAAAAGTAAAGGGAAACCTTGTAGCTACTGGAGAAATACATACCGATAGATTTTTAGCAATGAATCCTGGTGAGGTAGAGGAGAGTCTTGCTGGAATACAAACAACAGACCCAGCATTTGGAATGCAAAGTTATTGGATTACGAAAGATGAAAAAGACAAAGCAGATTTGTTGGGCTACACAATAGTTGATGGTATTTCGGTTTTATCAACTCACTTACAAGAAACGTTAAAAAATAATTTTGATAAAATACTTTCTCGTCAATCAGTAAAACAGCTATTGGAAAATCTAAAGAAAAACTATCCAGCAGTTGTTAATGATATTGACTCTGACGCTTTACCACTTGGTACTATTGAAAAAGTTTTACAAAATCTGCTGCGTGAATTTATTCCAATTAAAGATTTGGTTCAAATTCTTGAATCATTAATAGATTATTCCAAAGTAACAAAAAACATAGATGTGCTAACGGAATATGCACGTCATTCAATTGGCGATACCATAGCCACTATGGTAAAAGACTCAAATGGAATTATTCATGCAATGGTTATTGGTGAAAATTTGGAGACGTTGTTTACCACAACATTGCAGAACCAAAAAGAAGCAACATTAACTTTAGGTCTCGATCCCGTAACATTAAATAAAGTTAACGCTAGTCTGCAAGCAGGGATTGAGAAGTTTTATTCCCTTGGATATAATCCAGTACTTATAACATCGGCAACTATTCGTCCATATTTTTATAAATTAATTGCATCATCATTCCCTGATGTTGTAGTTTTGTCATATTCTGAATTACCACCAAATGTTGAAATAGAATTTATTAGCAAATTGGAGATTTAAAGTGAAGGTTAAGAAATTTGTTGCCCCTACATTAAAAGAAGCATCTGCTCTAATGAAAAAAGAGCTTGGAGGCGAAGCTTTTATTCTAAGTACACGAGTTATTAATAAAAGAACAGATTTAGGAATCCAAAAGCATTTTGAAATTACTTCAGGCATTGAAGAAGAGATGGATATAATTTCAGCAGAAACTGAAGTTGGCACTGCAGTAACTAATCCTTCATTTCGTGATGACTTAATGAAGTTGCAACAAAAAGTAATTGGAAAAGATAGGAATAATAGAATCAATTATGATGATGACTCGATTGTAATTACTCCTAAGACAAAGAAAAGGGAAGTAATTAGCACCGAACAATATATGGATCTAATAAGAGGGTATGTAAAAAAACTAATTCATAATGAAGTCTCAAAACCAATTGTAAAATCTATTGTTAACCAAATTAAAAAATCGAAAGAGTTTATTAATCCGTCTAATATAGAGGATTATATAATCACATCACTTTCATCCCAAATTGCAACAACAAGTTTTGAAATTAAAAAACGTGGAAAACAAAAAATTGTTGCAATAGTTGGGCCTACCGGAGTAGGTAAAACAACATGTATTGCAAAGTTGGCAGCTATTTCAAAAATACTAAATAATTTGAAAATAGGAATAATTTCTATTGATACATATCGCCTTGGTGCTATTGATCAGTTGCGCATTTTTTCTGAAGTCAGTAATATTGACATGCTTGTTGCGTACGAGACAAAAGAGATGCCTGCCTTAATTAAAAAATTTAGTGATAAAGACTTAATCTTTATTGATACTGCTGGGCGTGGGCAAAAGAATACCAAAGAGCTTGAAAAAACGAAAGAGTTTCTTGATGCCGTGAATGTTGATAAAACCTATCTCGCAATTAGTGCTACTAACTCGACTAAAAATTTAGAAGAGGTTGTTCAGAAGTTTGAAGTTTTTGATTACGATGCATTAATTTTAACTAAAATTGATGAAGGTGTTGTCTTTGGAAATATTTTAAATGTAGTTGTTAATTCAAAAAAGCCATTAATTTATTTAACTAATGGTCAAGTAATTCCTGACGACATTATTGCAGCGGATTCTGATTTTATTGCCAAGATGGTGGTTACTGGAGTAACATCGTCGTGATTGGACAGGCCAAAAGGTTAGTTGAGTTGGCAAAAGCTGAGACTCAAAACTCTTTAGCCATCAAAAATGTATTAGCTGTTGCTTCTGGAAAAGGTGGAACAGGAAAATCTTTTTTTATACTTAACTATGCGTATCAATTATCTTCAATGGGAAAAAGAGTCTTATTGATAGACCTAGACTCTAATCTTGCAAATATTGATGTAATGCTTAATACTACATCTGTAAATACAATTGGAGATTTTCTTCAAAATAAAGTGCTGCTAAAAGAACTACCAACAGAAGTAAGACCAAATTTAAATGTGATTTTTGGTGATTCAGGAAAATTGCAACTCCCTGAAAAACGAAAGGAAATTGTTGACTATCTATTTTCATCAATTAGAAAAATTGGAAATCAATACGATCATATACTAATAGACACTGGGGCTGGTGTGCAGTTAGATGGATTGTACCTTCTTTCAAAAGTTGATACTATAACACTTTTAATAAATCCTGATCCAACATCTGTAATGGATGGATATGCATTCACAAAATTATTTTTTAATGAATTTGGAAAAAGGGAAATAGGGGTTGTCGTTAATAAGTGTGATGATGATGAAGAGGGGAGAACTGCATTTGAAAACTTAAATACTGCCACAACGCATTTTTTGAAAACAGAATTAAAATACTTAGGTACAATTAATTATCACCATGATGTTTATAAGTCTATAAAAGAACAGGTGATATTTTCTGAAGAGAATATTAAAAGTGGAGTTGCAACTCAAATAAAAAAAATTATTTCTTCTATGTAGGTTTTGATGTTTTTAGCCTTTATAAGAAGAGACTGTATTGAAAGAAAACCAAATATCATTCTGAGGAGTGAAGCGACGTGAGAATCTTTAATATTTGCTTCAAATTAAAGATTTCTCTCTCCGTTCGAAATGACATGAGCTACTTTTGAGACAGCCCCTTTTTGCTCAAATTGCAAGACCCTAAGTGCAGCTAAAATATTAGTATGTCTATTCAATACCAACAGAATCCATCCACCCACCAATGTAATAGAACCCACTATTTTCATCTTTTCTTATCTCAACTCTAACTGTACGATCATCACCACCCCAATGTGTAATAGGCAAATTACTTTCCTGATAGTTTGGTTGCTCGTATAAAAGAATTTCTTGCACTGAATCATCCTCGATTCCTAATCGATACCTTACCCAATGCAAATTAGGAATCTCCAAAGTAAAAAAGAGATGTTGACCTGGGACAATAGTTTCATTATCACGAATTATGTTATTACTCCAATCACCAGATGGAGTTATTGATTCTCCAGCTTTTCCCATTGCTTGAATTTCAATTGAAGTTATAGTGACAACAGAACTAGGATCATTTTCAAATTTAACATAGAGAGTTTCTGGTTCGTCATTCACATCTGTTGTGTCACAAGCTGGAAGTAAAAAGAATAAACTAATAAATAGGATTAGTTGAAATTGTTTTAGATTTAGAAAAGAACGGTAGAAATTCATTTTAACCTCAACTTTGAATTGGGATAAAGACATTTTCTTAAAACTTGTAAGTAATGTAGTAAATTCAAAAATAAATTAGGAAAAAAATATTATCTGTAGCTATTGGAAAAGAATTTGAGTTGCATTGATAAACACACTTCCAACCTTTGTATGTCTATGCTGTTAACTTAAGGGAAAGCATAAAAAGTCTTAATCTTAATTCTTGCTCTTAATCCTAATCTGCTTTGAGATTAAGAATTAAAGAATAAGAGCAAGATTAAGAAATACTGCTTAAGTTGACAACATTGCTTGAGAGGGAATATAGGGGTGTGTTTAACTTAATTTGTCATAACTATTTATCGAAAACTTGATGAACATTGTGAGACTTTTAGAGCCATTTTTATTAAAGTCATATTTTTGACTATTTTAACTTTAAACTAATGGGTGCAACTCAATGTTTTTTAGTAAGTTAGATTTACTTATTTTAAGTGACATTTAGTTTTTTTTTTATTATTATTTGAGTGGCAAATACTAAAACAGTTTTTTTAGTATTCATAAATTATGTTCTCTCTAAATATTGATGATTCCAGAAATTGAATAATGGTTATTTTAACAACAGAAATTGAGAAATAATAGTAAAAAATCACAAGTGGTAAAATGATTTTTTGCCTTGCTATTTGCATCGTATATACAGTTTCGAGCAATTGTAATAGTCAAAAATTTATAACTAATGTTTGTGATATACATCATTGACATTAGAAAAAGGAATTCATAACTTTAGTTAATTGTGTGGGCAAAAATTGTAGGGAGTTTTGCTCCAGCGCTATCGAAAGCGCATTAAGAATTATTTCTTAATTATTTATATTTAATGGTCTTATTATATGTTAAATATTTTCACCAACAAAACAAAAATCAAATAAATATTTTTATATTAATATTATTATATATGTCTGTTTTTAATTTTGTTTAGAGCATTATTCTTGAATAGAAGATTAAATTAAAATTATTCTATGCTAAAAATAGATTGTTAATTAGTGCTTTTTTTTTTTGACATTGTTGCTTTATATATTATATTTAAACTTGAGATAGGAAAGCTTGGCTCAAAATCGATATTTCTATTTGATATTAAGCCAAAACAAAATAAATGAATGATAGTTTAATTCAATAAGTAAGTAAAATCACTATGTTTTACTAATAAAAATAGGAGATAAAGAATATGCTAAAATGTTTACCACCCTAATTTGGTATCTATCTATTATTATTAACAATTTTTTAACTAATTTATTTTCAATCAACACGGAGAAAAAAATGAATCTAAAGAAACTCCTTAATTTAGGTTTCTTACTTGTAGTTCTTACAGCATTTGCTTTTACTACTAATGCGCAAGTACGCTACTTAAACTCTACAGATGGTGACGACAGTTATACTGGCGTAAACGCCACTAACGATCCTGCGGGTTCTGGACCAATGAGAACATTGGAAGGTGCTTTTTCTAAATTTGCTAGTGGTACAACAGTAAATATGGCTGCTGGTAATTATACACATGACCAGTCAGGTATTGGTGGTGGTGATGATTCAGATGGTTACACATTTGGATTTGTTGCACCTGCAACTGGTAAGAGTATGACTTTTATTATTCAGACTTACAATTTAAACAATACTGTTTTATTAAATGGTAATGGTAACTTTGATGTTAATACTGGTACTGGAACTATTACTTTCCAACCAGAAACTGCTGGTACTAATCTACTAACAGTTAATCCTACAGCTGGTCAAGGAATACTATTGCAAAGTGGTACACTTGATGTTAGTGCTTTTGGTGCTGACTTTACTGCTGGTGGAAACCTCAATACTATTACAGTTACAGAAGGTAGCCTAAGTGGTGCACCTACTTATAGTGACAAAACAATAGTACTAACTTATGATGGTGCTAATAACAAAACAGCTGCTGGCGAAGTTCCTGGAACTTTAGAAGCTTTAGTGCTTTCTTTAACAGCTAATAAAACTATTACTTTTAATAGTGCTATGACATTTAATACTTCTGCAACAGCAGCTGGTGTTTGGGGTGGTATCTCTAATACAACAGCTAATGGTGATTTAGTAGTAAATGGTTTAGTTACATTAAAAGCAAATGGAGCTATTGTTCCAACTGCAATTGAGACACCAAAAATTATTAATAGTCAAGTTGGTTCAGACTTTACATTTGCTGGTGGTGTTACAGTTTCTACTAGATTAGTTGCAAATGCTATTCCTATTGGTAATATGAATACTGGTACACTTAAAGTTACTGGTGAGTTGAAATTTGAACAACAAAATACTGCTGGTGTAGATGATGCTGCACATGCTTCTTTAGTATTAAATAATTCTACTGGTACATTAAACTTAACTGGTGGTGTTGTTGAAGTTGTAGCACCTAAAAAAACTGGTATTTATGGTGTTGCTCGTACTCCATTAGTTGCATTTAATAACAATGCTACTGGTATAGCAAATGTTGGTGGTGGAACATCTACTACATTTACTAGTACATTTACAACTGCTGCTGCTGCTGGTACAGTAAATGTTGTTGGTCCAGTTAAAGTTGTTGGTGTTTTAAATAATGGTGCTGGTCATCTTATTAAACTAACTACTAACACACTTACATTAAGTGGTAGTGTAAATCATACTTTCACTGGTAATGTTTCAAGTAGTGGTGTTGGTATGGGTCTTTTAGATTTCACAAATACTGCTGCCGGTCCTCAAAATCATGGTGGAGCAGGTCAATTACCAAATATTAGAACTGGTAAAGGAGCTGTAACATTAACTGCTACTACAAACATTAATGGTAATGTTGCAGTTGCTGGTGCTGGCGATGTAATATTATCTGCTACTACAAACATAACTGGTGGTTTGCAAGTTACTGCTGCTGGTGATATAGCTTTTGGTGCTGCTAACACACAAGTAAATGAAAATATTGATATTTCAGGTACTGGTGTTGTTACAAGTAATGTATTAACTGCACAAAAAGATATTAATCTTTCTGCTGGTGGTTTAACATTAGGTGGTAATGTTGCCGTATTTGGTAACTATCTACAAACAGGTGGTACTTTAGTCTTTAATGCAAACACTTTCGATATTAAAGCTAACTTTACAAGAAACGCTGGTACAGTTACACCAGGTAATGGAACATTACAGTTTAGTGCTGGTGGTTCTCAAGTATTCTCTGGTGGTACTAACTTACAAGTTTATAACTTTAGTGTAACTGCAGTTGGTACTGGTGTTACTTTCCAAAATGGTTCAGTTGAAGTTTTAAACAATGCGACTATTGTATCTAATACAAATGTTATATTAGGTAACTTAAATATTAGAATGATTGGTAATGGCGCTGCTACTCCAACATTCACTAACGCTGGTCAATACACATCAACTGGTGGTGGTGGTGTTATATTTGAAGGACCTGCTGTTGGTCAACACCTTATCTCTGGTAATGGTGTTAACTCTAATATTGAAATACGTTTAGCTGCGGAAGCTGGTACAGTTGATGTTTTAGCTGGTCAAACAGTTACATGGTCAGGTGTTTTAAGATTAACTCGTGGTACTATTGATATTTTAGGTACATCAACACTTAATCCTTCAACTACTCTTACTACTCCAACTTTAGCTAGAAACTTAGGCGATGCTAATAAGAATGGTACTGCAGATGGTTTTCCATTAGCAGTTAATGGTACTTTTAATGGTACTAACCAACCTTATCACCTAATTTATTCTGGAACAAATATGAACCAAGATGAAGCAGTTGGTCCTGAATTTGTTGTTGGTGCAAACCCAATGGTTATTGATTTAACTATTTCTGCTAACTCTACAACTAGAGTTGGTGGTGCAGTTGCTTCAGACGTTCTTTTACCTACTGGATCTAACTATCCAATATCAGGTAGTTTATCTGTAAGTAATAGTTCAGTTCTTGAACTTGTTGGTACAGCAAACTTGATATCAAGTGGTACTGATTTAGCTCATGCTGTTAATGGTAGTGTTACTAGAACAGCTGGTGGTACTTTCCAAGTTACAGGTACTGGTACAATTACTGGTGGAACTGCTACTGCTGATGCAGCTAGTATTGCAGATTTAACAGTTAGTTCTTCTGGTATTTATAATGTTAACAACCTTAAAGTACTTGGTGTTGCTGGAGCTGATGCTCTTACAGTAACTGCTGGTACAGCAAACGTTGCGATGCAATTCTATGGAGCTGCTCCTGGTGACGAAGGTAAAATCTTAAACCTTAGTGTTACTGGTGGTTCTGCTGTATTAACAGCTGATGCTAATATTGTTACTGCTGCAGCAATTGGTGCAAGTGGTACTTTAGATTTTGCAAATCAAAATCTAATTATGTTAGTTGGTTCTGCATTTGGAACTGCAAACAATGCAACTCTAAACGCAACTGGTGCTGATACAAAAGGTTACTTAGTATATGAAGCTAATGCTACATTAAATACTGGTAATGTATTAGTTCCTAGAATTATGATTAACAATGGTATTACAGCTACTTTAACTGGTGATTCTGGTTTTAGTGATATATTTACTGATTATTCAGCAGCTGGTCCTGGTACTTTAGTTTTTGGTGGAAATGACTTTACTTCTGCTGGTAGTACATGGAATGCTGATGGTACTTATACTGGTCCTGGTACTGTAATTGTTACTGGTGGAACAAATCTTAATTTATATGATGATATTACAATTCCAGCCTTAACACTTAATAATGATACAAAAGTATTTACCTTAGTAGATAAAGATTCAGGTGTTCCTGATTTAACTGTTGGTGGATTATTTAAATCAACTAAAGGTGCAATAGAATTCAACACATCTGATGTTATCTTAACTGGTGCTGGTGCTGTATTTGCATATACTGCTGGTACATTCACTGCAAATTCTGCAGATGGTTTAGGTAAAAACAACTCAAATGGTGAGCTACTATTTAATAGTGCTGCTGCACAAACATTTGCTGTTGGTACTACTAAGTTTGAAGTTCCTAATGTTAGATTCCAAGGAGCTGGTGGTGTTACTTTATCAACAACTAATCCTTTCAAAGTTACAGAACGTTTAGTTTTTGGTAATAGCGCTGTTGGTTTTGGTGCGAACGACAGAATGGAATTAAGCGATGGTGTGTGGATTGAAAAAATTGGAAACAATCATTTAGATAAAGTTCCTATGTTTGGTGCTACACATAATATAGCTTATACTACTGCAGCTAGTACTATTGAAGATGAAATGCCTTCTGCTGGTACAATATTGAATGATTTATATTTTAATGCTGGTGCAAAAGTTACTGGTTCAAAAGCTCTTAAAGTTAACGGAACATTATATGTAATGTCTGGAGACTATGATCCTACAGCTGCAAAAATGTGGGCTTTAGAGATGGGTGATGGTACTACTGTTAATAGATCTGGCGGTGTAATTACTGATCCTGCTGGTGGTGCTGGAGTTTTCGCAATTTCTGGTGGACCAATCACATTAACATATTCTAATACTGCTGCTATTACAACAACTGGTCAAGAATATCCAACTGCAATTACAGTTACTACATTAAATGTAAATGGTAATAATGTTGGCGACCACTTAACACTTCATGCTAGCAGATCAGCTGGTGATTTTGTGTTAGAAACTGGTTTAGGTGCTACTCCAGATATCAATACAGTTCAATTTGACTTAAATGCTAAGTCATTGAGTGTAGCAACAGCTACATTAACTAGAGGTGTTTTGATTTCAAATGCAGCTACTTCTACATTAAATGTAACAGGAAATATTGTAGCAACTAGCAATAATTCTATTACAAATGTTAATGTTAATGCAGCAACTGCAAATCTTGCATGTGCATTTGGTGGTGGTGGTAGAGCTGTAATTACTGGTGATGCTATTTTTGCTGGTTTTGGTGGTAATGCAACTGTTGGTGGTAACATTACATTAAATGGTGCATTTGCTGGAAACTTAACTGCAAATGGTGCTGACGCACAAGCTTTAGTTACTGCTGGTAACCAAGGTATTACAACTCTTACATTAAACATGACAGGTACAAATCCTACTCTTAACGTATCTGGTGGTAATATTACTACTGGTGCTGCAGCTGGACAAGGTGTTGTATTCCAGAATGGTATTCTAAATATGACAACTGGAACACAATTAGTATTACCTAGACCTAATCTAACTGCATTTGGTTTAGGATATGACAGAACTGTTGTTGATGCTGATTTAACTGGTACATTAGTTGGTCACGTTGTTGGTAACATTTCACGTTTAGCTAATACTGGTGATGGTTCAGGTGCTGGTGCTGGTGCAATAAATGGTCGTTTTATTTATCCTACTGGAACATTATTGGGTGAATATAGACCTGCTGCTGTAACATTTACACCAGATAATCCTGTAATAAACTCAACAAATATTATTGTTGGTCATGTTGATGCTAATCCTGAAGGAACAGTTGGTCTTCCAACAGCTGATGGTCAAGTTGGTGATTACTCACAATTTTACTGGTTATTCTCAGCTAGTCCTGTTAGTATTACAACAACACAAAAATATGATATAGAATTAGAAGCACACAATATTCGTTTACCATTTGAAAGCGAAGAAGATCTTAGAATTATTAGAAGACAAGATGGAAACGCTGATGTAAACAGATGGTATATGCAAAGTGATGAAAATACTTACGATAATGGTCTTGTAGTAACTGGTACTGATACATTAGTACAAGTAAGAGCAAGATTAGCTATGGGTGGTATTGTTGGTTCTGCAAATAGATTTACAATGGGTGCTCCTGCACAAGGTCCTGCTTTTACTGCTCCTACAATTGTAGATTATGCAATGATGGCTGGTAATACATTAGATGTTCAATTTACTGCTATTGCAAAAACAATAGGCGAAACAATTACTGGTTATACAGTAGCTGGTCCTGCTTTTGCAACTATTGATGCAGCTACTGGATTAGTAAAATTGGCTCCTGGTACTGATGATATTAGTGCTACAGCTCATGTTGTTACAGTAACTGCTACTACAACTAGTGGTGCAACAGTAGACAAATCAATAAATGTAACTGTAAGTGCTGTTCCTGTTCCTCTAGCATTTACTGCTGTTATTGGTAACACAAGCACAAAATCTGGTAATGATTATATGTTCCAATATGCTGCGAATGGCGGTGATGGAGTTACATATACATATGCATTAGATTCACAAGCTGGCGATGCTACAACTGGTACAATTGCAGTTGATGCAGCTGGTAAATTAACTTGGACTCCATTGGTTGCTGATGATGGAAAACAAGCTATTGTAACAGTTAGTGTTGTTTCTAATTTAGAAACAGTTACAGCAGTTGATACAATAAATGTAATTGGTAATTCACCTCCTAGCTTCTTACTTGCTGGTGCTTCTGTTTTACCTGATACATTAATTTGGGTTGGTGAAACATTAGACTGGACATATATTGCTATTGATCCTGATAATGATGCATTAACATATTCATTTGTAGGTCAGTTCCCTTCAGATGCTATGCTTAATCCTACTACAGGTGCATTTAGCTGGGCTCCAAAAACAGCTTTACAATTCCCTGTTGTTATTACAGTTCAAGCTAGTGATGGTACTGATTCAACTAATACTCAAGCAATTGTAACAATTAACGAAAAAACAGTTACAGTTACTGGTACAGTTTCATATAATGTTTCAGCGCTAGCAATTGTTGGTGCAACAGTTAATCTTATGGATGGTGCAACTCTTGTTGGAACAGCTACAACTGATGACAGTGGTGCATATACTATTGCTGATGTTTCAGCTGGTTCTTATGATGTTGTTGTTACTAAAACAAATAATTGGGGCGGTTCTTTATCAAGTGATGCTCTAGAAACACAACTTTCTGTAACTGGTGATACAACTGCGTTATCAACTGATTTACAAAAACTAGCTGCAAATGTTGTTGATGTTGCTGGTGGTATTGAAACTGATGATGCTCTTGCAATACTTAATGCATCTGTTGGTCTAAAAGCATTTGATGTTAATGATTGGATGTTTGAAGCCACAACTATTACTGTTGGAACACAAAATGTTTCACAAGATGTTTCAGGTATTTGTGCTGGTGATGCAAGAAGTGATTATAATCCTATGGGATTAGCAAAAGCAGCTAATATTTCAGTAAATAGTGATGAAATATTAAATATTAAAAAAGAATCTGAATTTGAATTGCCTATTTCTATTGCTGAATTAGCAGAAGTTGGTTCATTCACATTCAAACTAAAATATGACGTTAATAAGATAGAATTCTTAGGAGTTTCTTCTTCAAACGGTGGTATGTTAGTATCTAATGTAGTTGAAGATGTTATTTCAATTGCATGGGTAAATTTAGATTCTAAAGATGTTAAAGTAAAAGATGGTAGTGCTTTAGTAAATCTTAAATTTAGAGCTACTGAAATGTTCAGTAAGTCTGATGAAGTAAGTCTTGAATTACTAGATGGCGCTGAATTAACAGATAAGTTAGCTAAAAACCTTAGTGCTGGAATCAATATACCTGTAGTTGCTATTGGTATTCCTGATGTATTTGCATTAAGACAAAACTATCCTAACCCATTCAACCCATCTACAACTATTCAGTATGATTTACCAGAAAATGGTAAAGTTACTTTAACTGTTTACAATTCATTAGGTCAAAGAGTTGGAACACTTGTAAATACTAAACAAGTTGCTGGAGCATACGAAGTTAACTTCAATGCATCTAACTTGGCAAGTGGTGTTTACCTTTACAGAGTAACTGTTGAAGGTAGCAAAAACTTTGTTATGACTAAGAAAATGATTCTAATGAAGTAAGAGTTATTTGAAAAGAAGACCTACTTAGTAGGTCTTCTTTTAATTAACAAAGACCGTTTTTTTAATTAAGAGGTATTATCAATGAATAAAATTATCCCAATATTAAGTTTCCTCCTTCTGCTCACTTATTCGCTATTGGGTCAAACTGTAGTTTCAATACCTAATGTTACTTCACTAAAAGGTGAGGAAGTTTTGATTCCGATTGAAGCAACCGTAACTGATGTAGGCAGTGTTAATCTAAATATTTCTTACGATAGTGATGTATTAACATTTGTTGAAGTAGCAAATAACAATTTAACAGGAGGTTTTTTAAATGTTAATCCACAAGGTGATAGTTTAGTTAGCATCGGTTGGTTTAGTACAACACCTGTAGATATTGCTGAAAAATTATTGGATCTAAAGTTTGTTTATAATAGTGGAACAAGTGCAGTTAGTTTTGTGGGAACTAACCAAATTTCTGATGGTCTCTCCAATCCAATTAATTCAGTTTTTAATGGTGGTCAAGTTGGACCAGAACCAATTAAAATTGAGTTAAGTAATGAAATAGGAAATCCTGGAGATACTGTTGAAGTTGCAATGAATGCAGTAAACCTCGAAAATATAGGTGCAATGAATCTTTATATTGATTATGACGATTCAAAAGTTACCTATTTAGAGGCTACTTTTATTGAAAGTGAAACTGCAACATTTATTGCAAATGGTGTTGCTAATAGAGTAAATATAGGAATGTTAGATGCTACAGGTTTTAATCTTAGCACTGGTAATTTGGCAACATTAAAATTTGTTGTTATTGCTGGAAATTCCAATCTAGACTTTAGTACATCAGAAAGTTTTGTACAAGATGTTAAGTCAAATGATTTAACAGTTATATATAATAATGGTTCTGTAGGTGAAGTTAGTGCCACAATGCTTTTAGGAAATATTACTGCTAATGCAGGAACAGAAGTTGTTATTCCTTTTTCTGGTCTTAAGTTAAGTAATATTGGTTCTTTTAACATTGATGTTTTATTTGATTCATCTGTGTTAGAATTTGTTAGAATTGATAATGTTGCTAGTGGTAATTTATTTGGTAATGAAAATAATGGAACATTATCTTTAGGATATTTAAATGCTAGTGGTTTAGATTTAGATGATGGAGTTATTGCTGATTTAGTATTTAACTTTGTTAGTGGTACATCTACTGTTTCATTTGATGTAGCTTCTGCAGATATTCAAGATGTAAGTTTTGCTCCTGTAGTAGTTGATTTCAAGAATGGATCAGTCCTTGAATTATTATTCCCATCTTTTGTAAATACTTTACCTGATACTACAATTGAAGTATTAACAATGCTTGATTTCCTTTATACAGGTACTCATCCAACTGTTGGTACTACTTTAACATATTCTTTAGTTTCCGGTCCTTCTAGTGCATCAATTGATGCTGCTGGTCAGTTTACTTGGACTCCTGTAAACGGTGATGCTGGTGCTCATGATATAGTTGTTGGTTTAAGCGATGGTTTAACAACAGTTATTGATAGTGCTTTAGTTACTGTTACCGGTGAAGTTAACGCAGAATATCCAGTAGTTGAAGCTGCAACAGATGGTACTTTAGATCAACCATGGACATTCAATGCTCTTGGTGGTGTTGGTACTGTTGAAGTAGAGGATTCTACATTAAGTGCATGGGGTAGCCATGTTGTTAATTATACAGATGGTGGTTATACTGGATTAGCGCTAATCAATAAAGTATTTACTGAAAGTTATACTGTATCTTCAGATATTTATATAGTTGGTGAACAAGATGCTACTTTCCCATTATATACTGGACTTGCTATTAAATCTGCAACTGATGAGTTAAAATATTATAGATTCATCTTCAGAAATAGCTCATCTGATATGGGACAAATTAAGTTTCAAGGTTATGATGGTGCTGCTTGGCATGCTACACATAAATGGAATCCTGGTGTAGAAATTGATACATTAGAAACAGGATGGCATAATTTCAAAGTAACTGTTGAAGGTAATAAATTCTATGTTTACATGGATAATAAACTATTACCTGGAACTCCATTTGAAGTTACTGGTGCAGCTGATTTCTTATCACAAGGAATGCCTGGTATTTTTGTTTATAATGGTTCTGGTGGATCAGTTACATTTGATAACTTTACAGTAGAGGAAAATGTGCAATTAGAGTATACTATTGCAGACATTCAAACTCCTGTAGATTCTTCAGGTGCATCTCCACTAGATGGAATGGATGTTATTACAACTGGTGTTGTTACAGCTGGAGAATTCAATGAAGATGGAACTACTAAACAGTTCTACATTCAAGATGGTGCTGGTGCTTATAATGGAATTATGGTATATGCTACTGAATTAGTTGCCGTAGGTGACTCAATAGTTTTACAAGGTGAAGTTGATGAGTATTATGACAAAACTGAACTTAAAAATGTTAGTGGTTTAACTGTACATGCTTCTGGTGTTGCTTTACCAGCTGCTGTTGCTTTATCAACTGCTGATGTTAATAATGAAATGTATGAAGGTGTTCTTGTAACAGTTGCTAATGCAGTAAATGTTGAAGAGAATAGTAGTTATGGCGAAGCAAAATTTGATGATGGTTCAGGTGAAGTAATGACTGACGATCTTCTTACAGATGCATATCCATTTGTACTTGGAAATGTTTATGACATTACTGGTGTTGTAGATTATTCCTTCAATAATTTCAAAATACTTTATCGTGATTCTAGCGATGTTGTTGATTATGGTATTCCTCCAGAAGGAGTTATTGCACTTGATCACAATACTGGAAATTTAGTTGTTTCTGTTTTTAACAATGGTACTATTGGCGCTAACAAATTTGATGGCGTAAATTATGGTTCTGGTGTTCAATGGAAAGGAACTAATGGTTTCTGGAGAGGTGGTCCTGTATTTGGTACTGCTGCTAGAGCTGCTGTTAATGGTCAAGCTAACAATAATAATCCTGCGAACTTCTTTGATTTAACAAATGTTCAATCAGATTTTACATCAGGATTTTATACAGAAACAATGGGTACTGTAGATTTCGATCAAGTATCTGATGCTATTTTTAGTGATGGTTTAGCTCCTAATCCTTATGGATTAGATATTACACAAAAAACTTATTCAAAAAATGGTGAAGATGCTGTATATCTTGAATATACATTTACTAATAATACTGGTGCTGATGTGGCTGGTTTATCTGCTGGTCTTTTTATGGATTATGATGTTGAGACTGGTGGTGTAACCTCTACCTCAAATAATGGTGGTTATGCTCTTGATGAACATTTGGCTTATGTATATGCTGATGGAACAACAGGACCGATGTTTGGTGTTGTTGCACTTAATGGTATGGCAGGCGCTAAAGTTTCTTCTGATAACTCAGCTGATGTTGATCCGTTAAGACAAGATGGATACACATTTATTACAACTCTAGATGCTACAGATCCTGTAACTGGTGATCAACGATTATGGATTGGTTCTGAAGTTGGTAATATCGCAAATGGTGGATTTGGAAAAGTAACATTTGCAATTGTTGCTGCTGATGATCTACACGATATTCGTTTTATTGCTGAAAAAGCATTTATACTTGGTAAGCAAGCTGGATTTACAACTATTGTAGTTGGTGTTGATGGTGAAATTTCGGGAATTCCTTCGAAATATGAAATTTCTCAAAATTATCCAAATCCATTTAATCCTGCAACGGTAATTCAATATGCATTACCATTACAAAGTCATGTAAAAATAAATGTGTATAATACATTAGGTCAGTTAGTAACTAAATTGGTTGATACAGATGTAACCGCTGGTTATCATCAAGTCAATTTTAATGCTTCTAACCTATCAAGTGGTGTTTATTTCTATAGTATTCAAGCTGAATCAATTGATGGAAGTAAAGACTTCCAAATTGTTAAGAAAATGATGCTTGTGAAGTAAATCACAACCCAAATTATTACCCTAAAAAGAGCCACATTATTGTGGCTCTTTTTGTATATTACCACAGAAATATTTTCACAAAAAAGTATAAATTTAGTAAAAAGTTTATTGAAATTATTTTGTGAAAGTATATTAAGAAGGTATATACTTTCTTGTGGAATGATATTTGTTATTATAACATATTAACTAGTGAAATATATTAAGAGGTTCAAAAAATGAAAAAAACTATATTGCTAAGTTTGCTGTTTTTCTTATTAGGTAATTTATTAGCACAAGATGCAACGATATCTATTCCTATTTTAAATGAAGCTGCAGGTTCAGAAGTTCTCATACCAGTAAAAATTACCCAGCTAAACAGCGTTGGTTCAATTACATTAAAAATATCCTATGATAGCAAGATCTTAACTCCAATTCTTGATGATGATAATAATCCAGTTGTTGAAAACAATTCCATTTTAGGCGGATTTTTCCAAAGTGGAACCGACGGAGATTCTATTATAATTATTTCTTGGTTTGGTGGGGCAATAAATTTAAATAGTAAAATGTTTGATTTGAAATTCCAATATTTTGGTGGTAGTAGTCAGTTGAAATTTTCAAGAGTAAAAATAACTGATGCTTTAGCAAGTCGTTTTGATGTTGCTTTTACAAATGGTAGCATTTCAGAAGGAGCAATTACTCCTGGAATAATTGAATTGAATAATGTTATTGGAGCACCTGGAGATACAGTTTCTGTTAACATATCGGCTTCAGATTTATTAAATGTTGGTTCAATGAATTTATATATAAATTATGATGATTCAAAGGCACAATTTATAAATGCTGCTTTTCTTGGAGAGGGCACTCCAATGTTTACTGCAAATGGTGTAGCTGATAGAGTAAATATAGCACTGATAGATCCTACTGGGTTTGATAATAATGCAGGCATTTTTATAACTTTAAAATTTTTTCTCATTATTGGAAATACAAGTTTAGAATTTGATGCATCATGTGTTGTACAGGATGTTAGTTTTAAAAATATTCCTATAAATTATACAAACGGAAGTATTTCTATTAGTGATTCTGAAATGTATTTAAGTGATATAACAGCAAGAGCTAATGAAACTATTAGAATACCACTTAATGGGCGTAATCTAACAAATATTGGGTCCTTTAATTTAGATATAGATTTTGATGAGACTTCTCTAACTTTTGTTATAATTGACGATGCTACAAGTGGAATCTTTACATCAAATGTAGTTGGTGGAATATTAAAATTAGGATATATCAATTCTAGCGGTTTAACAATGAGCGATAACACAATTGCTGAGCTCGAATTTAGTTATATAGGTGGAAATTCAGATTTAATATTTGATAGAGCAACAGCAGATGTTCAAAACACATCATTTGAAGCAGTTGCAGTTCTATTTAATGATGGAAGTGTAACAGAGCAACCTAATCAAGCCCCATCCTTTGTTAATACTTTACCAGATACAACTATTGCAGAAATTGAAGCACTTACATATTTGTATGCCGGAATAGACTTAGATGGAGACGCACTTACTTTTGCATTGGTTTCAGGTCCTGCTGGGGCAGCACTTGATCCAGATGGAAGTTTTAGCTGGACTCCAACATACGATCAAGCTGGTGTGCATGAAGTTATTGCAAGTTTAGCTGATGGAATTGACATTGTTTTTGATACAACGCAAATAACAGTGACAGAAACAAACAGAGCCCCTTATTTCACAAATACTTTACCAGATACAACAATTGTGGAGCTGGAAGCACTAACATATTTGTATACTGGTTTGGATCCAGATGGTGACGAATTAACTTTTACAAAGGCTTTCGGTCCAACTGAAGCAATAATTGATGAAAATGGAAACTTTAGCTGGACTCCTGCTATTGGTTCGGCAGGTGAAGAATTTAATGTAATTGTTGCTGGCTTAAGTGATGGACAAATTATGGTTTATGATACTACAAGTATTACTGTATTGGCTGCAAATGAAGCACCATATTTTACTGATACAATGCCAGATACTACAGTAACAGAAGGAATTCTTCTAAGCTATAAATATGAAGGAGAAGATCTAGATGGCGATGTATTAACATTTGCGTTATACTCAGGTCCTGATGGTGCAACTGTAAGTGGTGATGGAACTCTATACTGGACTCCAGCAACAACAGAAGATCTTAATGCAACGATTATTGTCTCTTTAACAGATCAAGCAGCAATTGTATATGATACTGCTGAAGTATCAGTTTTAACAGATTTAGATGATATTGCTTCAAATATTCCAGAAGAATTCTCTTTAGGTCAAAATTATCCAAATCCATTCAATCCAACTACAACAATTAGTTATAGTTTGCCCGAGAGCGCAATGGTTAATTTAACAGTTTATGATATAACTGGTCAGGAAATTCAAACTTTACTCAATTCAGAAATATCTGCTGGTTTTCATAGACTATCATTTGACGCTACAAAATTAGCTGGTGGTGTTTATTTATATAGAATAATGGCGACAAATAGCAGTGGTCTAAATTTTATAAATACAAAGAAAATGTTGTTAATTAAATAATAAAGAGCAACATACTAATTTGAAAAACCATTGCGGTTTACTGCAGTGGTTTTTTTATACCTATCCAAAAACTACTATTGCCGAACAGAAGTAGCTTGAGTTGATTACTTATTACATCCATTCAAAGAATGAATTAAACAAGTCTATACTCCACAATTTCATATGTTTTTGATTTTAGATCAAAATTCCTCTAATTCAACACATGGCTAATAATAACCAGCGAATAATTTCAATCCATTTAAATTGTTGCAATACTCATCAAAAACAAAGTTAAAGAGAAGTAAATATTTGGTATAGTCTTTGCATAAAGTGTGTTAATAAATCGAGGAAATGTATGAACAAGATAGTAATGAATGTAGGAATGTTATTTTTTTTCTTATCGATAATTTTCTTTAGCCAGATGAATTTATCGTTGGTTGATGTTCTAATTCGTTCGTTCGCAATTTTTCTATTTCTAACAAGTATGCTAGGCGTTCTTGCAATAGTCTTTATCCGCTCGATAAATAAAAAAACCTTTGAAAAAGGGAATGAATTATCAGAAAATTTAAGCGGGAAGTAAAAAAATGGAGACCACAGCACTTTGGACACAATACAAACAAACTCCAACTGAGGTTGTTAAAAAGCAATTGCTATTGTGTTACACCAATTTAGTTCACTATGTAATTCATCATTCTAAATTTGTTAATCTCAATATTTTTGATACTAGAGATTATTTCCAATTTGGAATTGAAGGTTTAAACGAAGCAGTTGAACGTTTTGACCCAGAGTTTGGAACAAAGTTCGAAACATACGCAATACAAAGAATTAGAGGAAAAATAATTGATGAGCTAAGAAAAGCTCAAATTAAACCAAGATTTTCTCCATTTGATGAACCAGGTGAACCATATTTTTTAAATGTATCAATGGATAGAACTTCTGGTTATGATGATGGTGGGACCTTACATGAAGTAATTCCATCAGAGGCTGAGCTTCCAGAAGAAACAGCCGAAAAGAATGAAGCAAAAGAGAGATTAATGGAATGTATTAAAGGGCTAGGAGAAAGAGATAGACTAATAATTACTCTTTACTACTTTGAGCACTTAAACTACAGAGAAATATCGGAAGTTTTAGATATTACAGTTTCCAGAATATCTCAAATTCACTCACGCATTTTAGATTCTTTAAAAGAAAAATTACAAGAAGTCGGCGCATAAAATGAACGAAATTGAAATTAAAGATAGTCGTAGAAAAAACTACTTGCTTAGTATTAGGAACTTGCCTTCTATTCCTTCTATCACAAAGCATGTATTAGATCTTTTAGATGATCCTATGACTAGCGCTTCTGATATAAGTAATTTGATTAATAAAGATCAAGCCCTTGTTGCTAGAATTTTAACAGTTGCAAATTCGCCACTTTACGGATTACCAAGAAAAGTTCCCAGCATTGAATTTGCAGTTCTTATTCTTGGTTTCGATCAAGTTCGTCAAATAGTTATTGCTCTTTCAATGTTTGATACATTTAAGAATGAAGATTCAGAGTATTGGGATAGAAGAGAATTTTGGGAACACTCGTTTATGACAGCTATGGCTGCGAAAGCAATTGCCGATGATTTGGGATATCAAAAAACAAGCGAAGCTTTTACTGCTGGTTTATTACACGATTTAGGAATTGTTGTTACACAGAAATATTTTAATAAAGATTTTCTTCGCATATGTGATTTAGTTACTAATAAGTCAGTTAGTTACAATTTTGCTGAGCGCGAAGTTATGGACTTAACTCATCAAGAAATTGGCAAAATACTTTGCGATAAGTGGCATCTTCCAGCAAATCTTGGGGAGGCAATATATTTCCATCATAATTCATCAGAAAACAACGATAATATTTTATTATCGGCCATTGTTCACTTAGCAGATTACACAACAAATGTTTTAGAATGTGGTGCTTTTAGATGGGACTCAAACCTAGATTTAGATGAAAAAACAATTGAAAATCTTGGACTTGGTAGCAGAGAATATGTTGATAATTTCATAGAAAGCTATAGAGAACACCTTCAAAGTCAATTAGAGTCTCTGCCATTTTAGGAGATAATTAGGATGATTATGAAAAACAAAGAAAACATAGAGAGAATTTTAGAAAAGATTGAAGCATTACCAGCATTACCACAAATTGCTGATGAAGCATTAAGAATCTTGAATGATAAAAATAGTAATAAATCAGATTTAGTTAAAATTATTTCAAAAGATCAAAGTTTTATATCTAAAATTTTAACAATTGCAAACTCTCCAATATATGGATTAAGAAGAGAAGTCTCTACAATGAGTTTTGCTGTTTTTGTACTTGGGTTAAAAGAGATTAAAAAAGTGGTCTTTGCTCTTGCATTTATGAAATCATTCAGAATGGAGCATGATAAATATTTTAATCCTGATAACTTCTGGTTGCACTCTTTTATTACTGCAAACTTAGCTCGCAAAATTGCGATGGACTTAGATATTACAAATAGTGGTGAAGCTTTTGTCGTTGGATTTTTACATGATTTTGCAATTTCTGTTATTCATAGAGAATTTAAAACAGAATTTGAAGAGATCCATAATTTAGCTGCAACTGGAGTTACATATAGCTATGCTGAAAAAGAAGTTTTAGGTTTAACAAATACAGAAGTAGCGGAGTTAATTTTAGAAAAATGGGGACTCCCCAAAATAATTGTTGATTCAATTAAGTTTCAAAGTAGCCCAAGTAATGCAAATATTGATAAAACTTTAGCTTCTGTTGTTCACTTATCGAATTATATAACTCAAGCACTAGATGTTGGAAAATGTGATTGGGATAAAGATTTTGTCTTTGATGAAACTGTTATTCAACAATTGCAATTTTCAAGTAAAGAGAATTTGGAACAATTTATTGAGCCATATGGCGAATATATAAAAGAACAAATTGAATCAATTAGGACTTTGGTGTGAAAGTGATTAAAAATAACGCACAAACCTATAGTACTCTATATGAAACTTTAGAGGAAGAATCATTACAGAAAACTAATGAAACTGCATTACGTTTTATTAATACCTCAGCAAATGGTAGTAAAAATAGATTTGAATCATTTTTTACTACAATTAGTAATGTAAATACTCAAATCAGAAGTTTGAATGATATTCAGCTAATAATCAATCTTTTTGTAAAGAATATCCGTACACTATTTACAGTAGAAGAAGCACACTTATTCCTTTTTAATGATACAGAATATGAACTACTTCCTGTAACTGAAAGATGCGATAGAAGAATTAGACATACTGTTGAAGCATCATTAAAAAATGGAATTATTAGTTGGATCTTTGAAAACAAAAAAGCAGTGATACTACCTAATTTAAGTAGAAATGAAAAAAATGCTCCTCGTTTAAACTATTTAGTAATTCCTATAATCGAGAGAAATCAGAAAAAAGGTGTTTTGGTTGTTCAGACTCCATTAAGTGAATTAAAAGATGATTCATTTGAAATGAAAGCAGTTCATTTATTAACCGGGTTAGTTTATCCAAAGATTTCAATGATAAATAATCAAGAAAAAATAAATGAAGCTATAAAGGAATCTCTTACTTATAAAAGTAAATTATCTAATGATTCAAAACTTGCTGCTGTTGGTGAACTAACAAACGGAATAGTTGAAGATATAATGAAACCAACTCAAGTAATAATGAGTTGTGCAGATTTTATTAAAAATGAACATTCAAATGTTGATAAAGATGTATTGCAGACTATTAACAACCAAGTAAGGAAAATAGAAACAGTTATGAACCGCTTAACAAAATTTGCTAGTGTTAATAGTGAATCTGCTGTTACAACTCCATGCAATTTAAACGATGAAGTATCAGAATACGTTGATGTTTTAATGTCTTCTATTAAGAACAGCAATTATGAGTGTATTCTCGATTTAGGGGAGAACATTCCTCCAATACTTAGTAATTCTAATTTAATGAATCAAATATTTTCTAATCTATTTAGCATATTAAAAAATGGATATTCAGAAACGGGTGGAATTTTAATACAAACACGTTTCCAAAGTGGATTAGTTTTAGTAAATGTATTTACAACCGATAATTTTGGAAACCTGCAGAACAAAAAGAAAGATTCATTTGAACTTTCACTTTCTATTATGAATAATTTAATGGAAAAGCATGAAGGGAAAGTCTTTTACAATTCAAGTGAAGAGAGCGGAACATCTTTTTCACTACAATTCCCACTTAAAAGGAAATTACAAAAATGATCAGAAAATTTTCACAAATACTGATTATAGCAATCACTTTTGTTAGCATCTCAACTTTTGCACAAAGCTCAGATGACGTTGATGTAAAAGCAATTGTTAAAGCCCAAATGTTAAAAGCTCAGGGTGGAAGCCAATTGGTTACAAAAGAACCAGTAAGTAATTTAAAAAATGTAGCATTCCCAGCTATTTCATCGGGAGTATTTAGTGGTTTGATTTTGGTATTAAGTGCAATTGTTGTTTTATCACTTGTATTCTTAAGAAGAGTAAAGATTCAGCAAAAATTGATATCAAAACAATTCAAAGAAAATATACGCTTAATTAGAGAAGAAAGTTTACGCCATCCAATAGACCATTCATTAACACCAGTACGAATGGGATTATTAGGGAAGATAGAGTCTTGTATTGGGGAACAAAATATTACGGCTTTAGCACGCAAATTAAAAATTGCAAAAGGTGAAATTCATTTAGTTAATAGTATTAAAAGTTACGGTTCACAAACAATTTTAGCGAGGAACCAAGCATGATAAAAGGAATATTCCAAGCAGGACAAAATCTGCAAATTGGTGAAAAGCAAATTGGAGTTATTTCAAATAACTTGGCAAATATGGGTACTTCCGGATATAAAAAGGCAATGCCGTTTTATCAAATACTAATGGAAGAAGGAGAAATGGTTACTAAACAAGTAACTGATTATTCCGCTGGCGAACAGTTGTTTACAGGTAATCCGTTAGACGTAGCATTAAAGGGTGATGCTTATTTTACTGTGGATACAAAGAATGGTGAAAGATTAACTAGAGATGGAAATTTTTCAATTTCGCAAGAAGGTTATTTAACCCATGGGGATGATAATTTTGTAGTGGGCGAAGGTGGATTGATAAACCTTAAAGATGTAATGTCTGGAAAGGATAATAAAATAACTATTACTGCTGATGGAATGATAATGGTCGGAAGTAAAGTTGTTGACAAGTTAATGATAATGAGAGCAAACGAAGATGCAACACTAATTAAAGATTCTGAAGTTTATTTTAAAAGTAGTGATGATGATTTTACTCAAGTTAATGAAGGTGAATTTGAAGTTTCCCAAGGATTTCTTGAAGGCTCAAATGTAAGTCCTATCGAAGAGATGGAAAGCATGATCTCATTATCAAAAAGTTATGAATCTGCGAAAAATATTCTAACATATCTTGATGAATCGTTAGAGAAAGCAAATCAAATTGGAAAGGTTTTTTAATGGGAGGAATATATGTCAACTAGAGCATTAAGAACAGCGGCTTCGGGGATGTTTGCCCAACAATATAATATTGAAGTTATTTCTAATAATATGGCAAATATGAATACGACTGCTTATAAAAAGAATAAAGCAGAATTTTCAGATTTAATGTATCAGGAAGTCCCTACAAATAGCATATCATATTCTGGGGATGCTCAAGGTCAATCAAACGAAAGTCGAATACAAATTGGTAATGGTGTACAACCTGTTTCTACTCAAAAAATATTCCAGCAGGGAAGTATCCAGCCCACCTATAACCAATTTGATTTGGCAATAAATGGAGATGGATTTTTTCAGATAAGAAAACCTGATGGAACATTCGTTTATACTCGCGATGGCTCATTTAAAATTAATTCTGATGGACAAATGGTGACTTCTCTTGGCTATCATCTCGATCCAGAAATTCAGTTATCAGAAGATACATCATCAGTAAGTATAAGTAGATCAGGAAGTGTAGAAGTTTCGGAAGCAGATGGAAATTCATATTCATTAGGTGATATTCAATTAGTAAGGTTTATGAATTCTGGTGGATTAAAAGCTCTTGGCGATAATCTCTATGCGGAGACAGATGCATCGGGTATTCCTATTTTTGGAACTAGTGGCGAAAATGGATTTGGTGAAATAAACCAAGGTTATTTAGAATCATCAAATGTAGATATTGTTGAAGAAATGATTGCAATGATTAGTGCACAAAGAGCTTACGAAATAAACTCCAAAACTGTTAAGACAGTTGAAGAGATGATGACAATGGCTAATAATCTTAAGAGATAAGAAAATGTTAATGTTACTTCTTTACATATTATCATTTACAGTTTCAATTGGTGATCTACCAAAAGACATTAAAAGTAGATTAGAACTGGAGTTTAGCAATTACAGCAGAGTAGAATATGAAGTTGTAAAAGCTCCAAAAGAATTAAGCAAAATTTACTTTGATAAAAATGATGATATTAATGTTATTGGAAGTACTGCATATATTCCTGTTTATTTAACTGACAAAAGAGGAATAAAAAAGAGAACCACAATATCTGTACGAGTTAAACTTTATGAAAAAGTATATATCTCAACTAAAGATATAACAAAAAGAGATCCAATAAATGTTAGTGATTTTGAGTTAGTTGAAAAAGAGATTACTTCTGTTCGTGGAAAAATTGTAATGTCGTTAGGAGAAGTAATAGGTGCAAGAGCCGGAAGACATATTAGAAAGGGAGATATTTTAACTTCAGAGAGCATTGAAAGTATGCCTGTTATTTTCCCTGGTGATAAAGTTTCAGCTGCATCAATTGTAGGAAATGTTCTAATATCGTTCAATGCATTTGCTCGACAAGAAGGAAGCATTGGAGAGATTATTAGAATACGTACAAAAGATAATGAAATTTATAAAGCTGAAGTAATTGATTATAAAAATGTTTTAATAATTGAGTAATAAAATGAAGAAGATAATAGCAATTATAGTATTCTTAACAATAACTCTATCTGCACAAGATATGAGAAAGAATTCTTTCAATTCTCTTTTTTCCGATCAAAAAGCAAATAGAGTTGGCGATGCAATTACAATTGTAGTTGTTGAATCATCGCAAGCAACAAATGATGCACGAACTTCAACTTCAAGAGATAGTGATATAGGTGCAAGTTTCTCAGGCAGCGTTAGTGGTGAAGAACTTCCAGCTGGTAGTCTAGATTTAGGAACTCTAAGTGATTTTGATGGAAGAGGAGCAACATCTAGCTCCGGGTCATTTAAAACTAAAATTAGCGCAACTATTGATACAGTTTTTTCAAATGGAAATATGAGAATTACTGGTAATCGGAAAATATCTATTAATGGAGAAGAACAACTAATTTCAATTAAAGGAATAGTTCGTCCTTCAGATATCTCTGCAGATAATTCAGTGCTTTCGTACAATATTTCAGAAGCAGAAATTATACTTGAAGGTAGTGGACAGATTGATAGAGTACAATCACCCGGTTGGGTTACTAAATTTTTCCATTGGTTATTCTAAAAAAAAGTTAGAAAAAGCATAAAGGCATATAAAATGAAAAAGATAATTTTATACATATTCACAATTATTTTGATTTGGCAAGTAAGTTTGTCAGCTCAGAGAATTAAGGATATTGCTTATCTATCTGGTAGTGAAGAAGAACAAATAATTGGATACGGATTGGTGGTTGGTCTTGCTGGTACTGGAGATAGTCATCGTTCTACTTTTACTGTTCAATCAGTAACAAGTATGTTGAAACGATTCGGAATAACTGTACCCCAAGATCAGTTAAAAACAAAAAATGTAGCAGCAGTTATGATTACAGCTACATTAAATTCTTTCCTAAAATCTGGCGCAAAGTTTGACATTAATGTTTCATCCTTAGGTGATTCAAAAAGTTTAGCTGGTGGAACTCTACTAATGACTCCACTCTCTGGAATGAATGGAGAAGTATATGGTTTTGCTCAAGGTTCAATGTCAGTTGGTGGTTATGATGTTCAAACATCTTCGGGTGGAAGAGCTGGAAAGAATCACACTGCTGCTGGTAGAATTCCTAGAGGTGGAGTATTAAAACGAGATATAAATCCAGCAGTTGATTACTCAAGCGGATTAAGTGTTTTTCTAAAGTCCCCTGATTTAACAACAGCTAATAATGTAAGTGAACGTATTAATTCTACTTTTGGAGCAAGCATTGCAAAGGCCAATGATGCTTCCGAAATTGTTGTTGCTATACCTGCCGATAGACAAGAGAATGTTGTACAATTTCTATCAGAACTTGAGTCGTTAGAAGTGATGATAGATTATATGGCAAAAGTTGTACTTAACGAAAGAACTGGAACTATTGTGGCAGGTGCGCATGTTAAAATTATGCCAGTTAGTATTACTCACGGAAATCTTAATATTGATGTTAAATCAATGCCAGTGATATCGCAGCCTGGTGCATTTGCTAGGCGAGGAAGAACAGTATTCTTTAATAACCTTATACCCGAAGTTACTGAAGATACTGCTAGAACAGTTGCCATAAATGGCGCATCAAATGTTCAAGAAGTAGCTGCAGCATTAAATTCCTTAAACGTTTCACCACAGGATATAATTTCAATATTCCAAGCTCTAAAAGAATCTGGGGCATTAGTAGCAGAATTGGTGATTATATAGTGAGTAACATCGGATTAAAAATAACGAACAATGTAAAGCATTTTGCCGAAACTCCGGTTATTGAAAGTACTCATACTCCAAGGGAAAAAGCTAAATTAGCTAAAGCCGCTCAAGATTTTGAGAGTATGTTAACTTCGATGATGTTAAAAAGCATGAACAAAACTGCTGGCGGAATGTTTGGTGAAGAGAGTTTTGGTGGAGACTATTTTGATACAATTTTTGAAACTGAGTTAGCATCATTTATTAGTAAAAGCAAATCACTCGGTGTTGCAGATATGATTTACAAAAATGTCATCGGTGAAGATTTAGATATTAATAAAATAAAACAAGAAGTTAAGAGCGCGGGATTAGGAGAAATAAAAAGAGATTTTAAAAACAATGCTGAAGCAATATCTCCAAGCAAAGGCTCAATAGAGAGATTGCAGAAATTTGATGATATAATTAACAAAGCATCGGAATCACTTAATGTTGATAAAAATCTAATTCGTTCAGTTATTTTAACTGAATCGGCAGCTAATCCTAAAGCAATATCTAGTGCAAACGCTAAAGGGCTTATGCAGCTAATTGACTCAACTGCAGCTGATATGAATGTGAAAAATGTTTGGAATCCAAAAGATAATATTTTTGGAGGAGCAAAATATTTATCAAAAATGTTGAAAAAATTTGAAGGTGATATAGATTTATCATTAGCAGCTTATAATGCTGGACCTGGTAATGTGCAAAAATATGATGGTGTTCCTCCATTTGAGGAGACTAAAAATTATATAAATAGAGTTAAAGGCTATATGAAATATTGGGAGGAAGGATCATGATGGAAAAAGAATTATACGATTTGTTAGAGAAGGAAGATAAAGTAATTCAATCCTTAATTAGTGCAGCAAAGTTTAAACAAAAAGTAATTGTTCAAAATGATTACGAAGGTCTCGACAGAGTAAATGCAAATGAATCTGCACTCCTATCAAACTTAGATAATATTAGTAGAAGTCAGCAGAAACTAGTTAGCAGATTGTTTGAAATTAATTCATTAAAAGAGAATGGCAAACCAAGAATATTGTCAATATTAGTAAATGAATACAAAGATTTGTTTAACCCTGCAAAATTGCAAAAAATTAATGAACTGAGATTAAAAGTTAGAGACCAAGTTAAGGAGTTAACTGGTATAAATCATCAAAATAGATTTCTAATTGAACACGCTAGTAGTTTAGTTAAAGAGACTATTTCATTACTACTTAAAACACGAAAAACTTCAATTGTGGATAGAAAAATATAATGGCTATAAGTAGATTATTTGACATATCGCGAAGAAGCATGGAAACATACCAACGTTCAATGGATGTTGCTTCTAATAATATTGCCAATGCTGGTAATCCAGATTACAGAAGGCAACGGGCAATTATATCAACAGAGCAAACACAACAGTTCGCTGGCATTACTTGGGGTACTGGTGTAAAGCTGGATGACATAGAGAGAATTAGAAGTTCGCTCACTGAAACCCAAATAACAAGCAATAACCAAAAGTATGCTTTTAATGAAAGAAGTTCGGTATTACTTGGTCAAGTAGAAGACGTATTTAGTGAACCATCTGATCTTGGTATTTCAAATCTTATAGGGAAATTTTTTAGCTCTTGGAGTGAACTTTCAGCTAATCCAACTTCATCAGCTCTAAGAAGCAATGTGGTTTATTCAGCTCAAAATTTATCAACAAAAGTTGAAGATATTAACGAAAGCTTTCAAATTATTAAGACCTCAATTTATAATGAATTTAATGATAAAGTAAGAGAGGTTAATAATACTCTAAGTAAAATCCAAAGTATTAATAGACAGGTTTCAGAAGCTAAGGCAATTGGGTATAATGCAAATGACTTAATGGATAAACGAGATCTACTAGTTGATGATTTGAGTAAACTCGTAAATATAAGTGTTAGTTACCAATCAGATGAAACTGTAAGTATTTCAATAGGTGGTGTCTTTGCTGTTGATAAAGGAAGTTATACAGAATTTGAGACGAGCACTACTGTGGCTGGAATCTCAATGGCTTCCGTAAATGGTGGCAAAGAGGTTTCATTAACTGGTGGAGAAATAAGTGCTTTGACTGATGTTTTCTCAAATAAAATACCAGACTACCAAGCAAAATTAGATGTTGTTATCACTCAACTGATGACATCAATAAATGATATACATAGTAGTGGTTATAATATTGACGATCCTCCAGCAACTGGATTTAATTTCTTTGAGAGTTATGAAAATGGCAAGCTCAAAATATCGGATAGTATTTTGAATGATTATAATAAAATTGCTGTTTCAAGTGATGGCACTTCTGGTAATGGAGATATAGCAATACAACTTTTTGAAATTGGTGATGAAGATGTTTTAAATGGATCGAGACTTATAGATGTTTATTCAACATTAATTAGTATAGTTGGTAGCCAAAAGCAAAATGTAGATCAACTAGCTGAGGCTGGTTCATTGGTTCTACAACAGCTAAATAATCAAAAAGATTCATATTCAGCAGTATCTGTAGATGAGGAGATGCTGAATGTAATTACGGCTCAAAAAGCTTATGAAGCATCTGCAAAACTTATTAGAATGGCAGATGAAATGTTAGATACATTAATGACACTGGTGTAAATTATGCGTATTTCAGATTCTATGTTACAGAGTAATTTTCTCCGCAATATGAACTATTCTAAAACAGAAATAGAAAGGCTTCAAACTGAAATTGCGAGTAACAACAAAATTAATAAGCCTTCCGATTCTCCCTCAGGGGCTGCTAAAATTATGCGGTTCAGGAATAGTATAACTCAGACTAAAGATTTCATAGGAAATATCGATAATAGTCTTGCATTTATAGATGAAAGCATGAGAGGTTTAGAATATATTTTGGATGAAACCACGAAAATACTTGTAGATTTAACAGAAATACAAAATCCGAGTAATGATGGGAATTTGGATTCTTTTGCAAATCAAATTGACTCATCTTTAAATATTATTCTTGAATCAGCAAATATTGAATTTAATGGACAATTTATTTTTGGCGGGACTGACGATTCTACTCTTCCATATGGCTATACCGCTGATGGGTCGGCTGTGGAATTAAAATCAACAGATGTTTCGGGTTATAGAAGTGTGAAAATTTCAAAAAACACTACACAGAAGTTAAATGTACCTGGCTCAGAACTTTTTGGTGATATTGATGGAACAGATATTTTTAACAAGCTAATTGAGATAAGAGATAATTTGAGAAATGGAATTAAACCAACAGACGATGATGTTTCTTTCATTGAGAATTTTGGCGATGATGTTCGCGATCGTCTCTCTGAAGTTGGTAATATTTCTAACAAGTTGTACGATTCTAAAGTGATATCGGGAAATCAAATTTTAACATTGGAAGGTTTAGTTGCCAAAGAGAGTGAGGTTGATTTAGCTGCAGCAACTATTAAATTGCAAAATTATGATTATAGCTTGCAACTCTCTTATAAAATGTCTGCCATGTTTTTATCAAGATCGCTGTTGGATTATATATGATAAGAAAGTATGGTGCTTTACTAGGATTAGCTTTAGGTGCCGGAGTAATATTTGGCTCATATTTGTTAGAAGGGGGAAGCACCAAAGCCCTTTTCCTAATAGCTCCATTGCTTATTGTTTTTGGCGGAACTTTTGCTGCAATTATTATTGGTTTTGGTTTAGATCAATTTCTAAAAATTTTCACACTAATAAAAGTTGCTTACTTTCCAGCAGAATTTGATGTAAGAAGATTGATAACGGTTTATTATGACTTGGCTGTTAAAACAAGAAAAAAAGGTTTACTTTCAGTTGAAGAAGATATGAGTAAGCTTGAGTACGTTTTCCCAAAAAAACTAATTCGTTTTTTAATTGATGGAGCTACAGTTGAAACAATTGAAAATATTGCTCTGTTAGAGATGAAAATATTGAAGGAGAGGCATTATAGTAATGCTTCTATTTTTTCAAAAATGGGGGGGTATGCCCCAACAATGGGAATATTAGGAACAGTGATGGCATTAATACTTACACTAGCTAATGTTGGTTCCGATCCCAATATATTGATAAGAAATATTGCAAGTGCATTTATTGCAACTCTTTGGGGAGTTTTAAGTGCAAATTTACTTTGGTTACCAATTAATGATAAATTAAAAAAATGCCATTTAGACGAAAAACACATGATGGAAGTAGCACTGGAGGGAACCCTCGGACTGATGAGCGGAGAAATACCACTAGTCGTGAAGACGAGGCTAGTAAGCTTGCTACCACAACAAGAGCAAAAAGAAATGTTAGATCTGTAGATTTTTCAGAATTAGATCATGAAGATGAATCTGGTGCTGATAGATATTTGATAACTTATGCAGATTTAATTACATTATTATTAGGGTTGTTTATTATATTATATGCAATCTCTAATGTTGATGCGGCAAAATATGAAAAAATAACAACTGCGATGGGTAGTGTTTTTGGAAGCGAAAAATTTAGAATTGATATGAATATTCCAGCCCAACTTACTAGAGGTGAGGAAGTGGTTATACAACCAATGGAGCTTTTAAGAAGTGAACTAAATGAAATTATAAATATCAATAAATTAGATAAATCAGTATCCATCGAGGATAATCATCGTGGAGTTACAATTCGTATTCTTGATGATATCCTATTTGTTTCAGGAGATGCTGATTTGAACAATAGAGCAGAAGAAGTATTAAGTTTAATATCAGGTATCATAAAAAAGTTACCAAATGATATTAGGGTGGAAGGACATACTGATAATGTGCAGATAAATACAGTAAGGTTTCCATCCAATTGGCATCTTTCAATATCGCGTGCATTAAATACGGCATACTATTTAATACAAACAGAAAATATTGATCCGGATAAAGTTTCTGTGGTTGGTTATTCAGAATATAATCCTATTGAGGCTAACTCAACACCAGAAGGTAGAGCAAAGAATAGAAGAGTAGATATAATTGTAATAAAAAACACAGAGTAATATGAAACTACAAACAGAACAATTTGGCGAAGTAGAATTCGTTGAAGAAAACGTAATCAATATCGAAAAAGGACTATTCGGGTTTGAACATTTAAAGAGATATCTTCTTATTCAAACTGAGAACACCTTATTCTATTGGTTGAATGCTGTTGATGAACCAACAGTATCATTTCCTATGGTTGGGATTAGCCTTCTTGATGACACATATCCACAAGAGGAAAATCATGAACCTTTTGGAATAGTAACATTGGACAAAGATCCACTAAAAATCACTGTCAATACAAAAGCCCCTCTCTATATAGATCAAGAGAATAAGAAAGGAAGACAGAAAATTTTAGACAGAGATAAGTATTCAGTAAATTATAAACTTTTTGTCGAATAGGAGATAATATGCTGGTACTTAAAAGAAAAATGAATGAAGAGATAATTATAAATTCAAATGTAAAAATTAAAATTCTCTCTGTTACTGATAGCCAAGTTAAAATTGGAATTGAAGCTCCAATGGAAGTGGAAATTTTTAGAGGCGAAATCTATGAAAAAGTAAAGGCAAATTTAAAAATTGCGTCTGAAAAGAGTAAAGAGGGAGTTGCAGAGTTACCTATTCTAAAAATTAATAAATTACCAAACATAAATAAGATGGATAAATAAAAAAATGCTTAAAACAGTTTTAATAGTTGATGATTCTGAGATTACCAGACATGCTTTGCAAAGTTTCTTTCTTGATTGTAATCTCAATGTTATTACCAGTAACGATGGCTTAGAAGGAGTTCAGAAAGCATTAGAATATAAACCAATAATTATATTCCTTGATTTGCTTATGCCAAATTTAAATGGTGTAAAAATGCTTCAAGTAATAAAAGTGATGGATGAACTTAAGCATATTCCAGTTATTGTTATAAGTGGTAATACAAATAAACGAAATGTTTTAGCTGCAATAGAGGCTGGAGCAGAACGAGTAATTTCAAAGCCGCTCAAAAAAGAAATAATTATACACGCGGTAAATGACATTCTGGGTAAGGATTTCCTTGTGAAAACAAAAGGAGACACACGGTTTTCACATAAAGAGGATAAGGAATTAACTACGCAACTTAGAAACTTTTTCTTAAATAGTTTCCCAGAAAAAGAACGTGGAATAATTGAATCGTTAAAGACGAAGAATGTTGAGTTGTTAAAACTGATAGCTCATGAAATTAAAGGAACAGGTGGAGCAGTTGGGTATCCTGAACTGACAATTATGGGTGGTGAGATATATGGAAGATTGCTTGAACCAAAAATTAATTGGGAATTAATTGAACTTAAGTTTGATGAAATTTTTACGATAGTAAATAAAATGAAAATTTCACAATAAGGATAAATTATGCTATTAGTAGGCGTCTTTGTAGTAATTGCTGCTGTAATCGGTGGTTTTTTAATGGCTGGTGGTGATTTGCATGTGTTGAATCAACCAGCCGAAGTTGTGGTAATTGTTGGTGCAGCAATAGGTAGTGTTCTTATTAGTACTCCAATACCAATGCTTAAAAAAATGATGGCCTCTTTTATTGGTGCAATAAAAGGATTTCATGTTTCTAAGCAAGATTATTTAGAGCTTTTAAAATCGTTTAATGAACTTTTCTTAGTTGCTCAAAGAGATGGACTTCTTGCAATTGAATCACATATTGAAAATCCCAAAGAGAGTAAAATACTTTCTCAAAACAAAAAATTTATTGAGGACGATTTTATTGTGGACTTCTTCGCTGATTCCATGAAGGTAATGCTTACAGGTTCAGTACCTCCGCACGATTTAGAAGAACTAATGGATTCGGAAATAGAGACTTTTGAATTAGAAAATGCACCTATTGCGGGAAGTTGGGCTACCTTAGGGGATGCTTTTCCAGCTCTTGGAATTGTAGCGGCTGTTTTAGGAATTATTATCACAATGGGATCAATTGATGATGGACCTGCTGCGGTTGGACATCACGTTGCAGCAGCACTTGTTGGAACATTTCTAGGAATATTATTAGCGTATGGCATTGTTAGTCCAATTGCAGTTAAAATACATCATGATATTGATGATAAAATGAGGCATTTAGTAACAATTAAAACGGCAGTTTTGGCTTATGCAAAAGGAAACCCACCAATGATTGCTTTGGAGATTGCAAGAAGAACAATCTTTTTGGATAACAGACCAACATTTAGTGAACTAGAGAACTTCTTAAGAGGAAAGAGCGTATAATCATGGCCGATGAAAAACAACCGATAATTGTTAAGAAGATAATTAAAAAAGGTGGTGGTCATCACGGCGGAGCTTGGAAAGTAGCATATGCTGATTTCGTAACTGCTTTAATGGCACTTTTTATTGTATTATGGATTTTAGGACAAGGTGATGAAGTAAAAGAAGCTGTCGCCGGATATTTTAGAGATCCTGTTGGATTTACGTTAAAAAGTAGAGCAATGATTGATCAAAATAATTTAGGAGTACAAATTAATTCTATTAATCAGAATGATCTAGATCGAATTAATAAAGAGGAAGAAGAAGCACGCTTTGATGAAATGAAAGAGGAACTTACAACCGAGCTTGGTGCAGATAAAAATTTTCTTCCATTATTAGATCAAATGGAAATTACAATGATTGATGATGGAATGAGAATAGAGATGTTAGAATCTAACGATGATGTCTTTTTCGAACTTGGTAGCTCAAGGTTAAGTAAGAAGGCTGATAGGTTTCTCATGAAAATTGGTGAAAAGTTAGGAAAAATTCCAAATAAAATTGCAATAGAGGGGCATACCGATGCACGCCCTCTTAACAAAGGTGGAAGTTATACAAACTATGAGCTAAGTACCGATAGAGCAAATAGTGCAAGAAGAACACTAATAGCTGGTGGCTTGGGTGAAGGTCAAGTTGATGAAATTAGAGGTTATGCCGATAAGCGTCTGAAGGATAGTGAAAATCCGCTTAGTATCGTAAATAGAAGAATTAGTATAATTATTAAATATATAAATAAACCATAAGCTAGTGAAGCATTCATGAGTAAAACAACTTTTGTAAGAAAACAAAGATTAAAGTGAATGTTACAGGTGGCAAAATATTAAATTATAGCACATGAAAAAAAATATAATCGTTATGGAAGACGATGCATTCTTGAAAGAGTTTTACTCATTTGTTTTTAATAAAGTTGGTCATTCAGCCGATTTGTTAGAGGATGGAGATATATTTTTCCAAAAGTTAAATTCTCATAAATATGATTTAATAATTATGGATTTGAGTTTAAAAAACACCTTTCTAAATGGTGAAAAGGTGGATGGAATTGCTTTGTCACAATTAATTAAGAAAAATGAAAAACTTAAAAATATTCCAATTGTTTTGGTAACGGCACATGCTGTCGATTTTCAGTCAAAACATTTATTTGAAGAAAGTTTGGCAGATGATTATATTATAAAGCCGATTAGTGACGTAAAAGTATTTATAAATAAAATTGATTCAATGATGGAATAATATTCCAAACGTTGTAAGAAAACATATTATGGAAGAAGTAAAAGAGAAAATTTTAATAGTTGAAGATGAGCCAGACACAAGATTTATTCTTGGTAAACTATTAGCTAAAGATAATTACGAAGTAGCTTCAGTTAGCAATGGCGTAGAAGCTTTAGAAAAACTTCAGGATTATAAACCTAAAGTAATTATTGCAGATTGGACAATGCCTAAAATGGATGGGCTCGAACTCTGTGATAAGATTAAACAGAACGAAAAGTACAAATCAATTTATTACATAATGCTCACGGCAAGGTCTGCTATTAAAGACAGAGTTAAAGGTTTAGATGTTGGTGCAGATGACTTTTTATTAAAGCCCACAGAAAATCAAGAATTACTTGCAAGAATTAGATCGGGGATTAGAATCTATAACCTTCAAGCCGAGTTAAAACATTCAGAACGTGAAAAAGCACTTTTACATATGGCAGCTACAATAGGTCACAACCTCAACAATCCTTTGGGAAGCCTTAAATTGTTTATTGCGGATTTGAAATCAGAGCTTTCAGATAACAATCTGAATAGTTATGGAGAAGATTTTCTATTGATTGAGGAATCTATTAAAAGAATTAATGATTTAGCTAGTGATTTGTCTAAACTTAAAGATCCAACTACAGAAAACTACACCCCAGATACAAAAATGATTAAGTTAAGTTAAGTTCAAACTTTTTCGTTTTTATCCTATTAACTACTAAAATTCCCATAATAATTTGCGATAGTATATCGTGGAGTTATATTATGTTAGAACGCATAGGAAACATATCGTTTGAAACCGATTTTAATAAATCAAAACGGCTCAAGTATGGTAGCTATAAAGGAAACTTGTATGCCGGTTCTTCTTTTGATATAAATGATTCTATCTCTTTTTCGCCAGCATCAAAGTATTTATCGCGTGCAAATTGGCTATTAAAAGAATACCATCAATCAAAGGAAGGTAAAATAATTGTAGAGTTTAATTACGATGGGTTTTGTTTTGAAGTTAGCTTGGATATAGAAACATTAGGTACAATAAATTCCTTAGTCTATAAAATCTCTAAAGATGGAGTTCAAAATTCTTTGGAAAAAAATGTTTCAGCCACATTTAAAATTTCTATTGGAGAGACTTCTCAAAAGCTTCCCCCTCAGAAAGAGTTGAGAGGATTAGAACAGTTATTTATGAGATTCTCGACCCTTAATTTAAATAATGAACTTAACATATATAATTATGAATTAATAGATACTTTACTTGAGGGGATGTACTCATTGTTACAAAATGATTTTGAATACTTAAACAATACTCTATTGCAATTTATAGAGAAGCAAACCAATCTAAAAGTTGGTTCTTTGGTTTCAAAATTCCGTGATGTAAAAACTGAAATTTCCCTGCAAAAAATTAAACCAATTAGCTTGGTCTAGGAATATAAATTAATGATTGATATAAAATCTCGAAGTCAGTCTTCTGATAAAATTGAACTTACTAATAGAAAAGCATGGCTTATTGTTGATAATGTTGGGAATATTAAATATAGTAATCAAATATTTGTAGATATATTTCATCTTAATAAGGAAGAGAATCTAAAAAAACTAAAGTTTTTACCTGATTTATATAGTGTGATTGTGAAATTATCAGAAAATGAATTAACAGAGCTTACAAGTTCATTTATATATGAAAGTGAAGAGCAAATAATTAATTTTCAAATTGAGATTGAAAAAGTTTTTCTCTTTAACTCCCCCTATTTTGTAATTGTTTTTAATGCGCAGGAAGAAGAAAAATATATAGAAGATAAAATTAGCAACCTTCATTTCGCATTGGAATATGGAAAAATTCCAGTTATGATATTTGATAATAAAGGAATTATATCATTTGTTACAAATTCATTTGAAAAAATATTTAACTTTGAGTTAGATGAAATATACAATAGTCATATTTCATCGCTCTTCTCACCTTATCTAAAGCAAGATAAGTTGGAAAATCTTCTTGCTTCTATAGACTCTGGGCAGCAGTGGAACGAGACAATTTCACTTTTTGAAGAGCAGCCACTCTATTTTGAATTAAAACTAAATCCAATTCTAAATGACGAAGGGAAAATTTTAAATTTTGTACTCACAGTTCATGATATTTCATATTATATATTAAAAAATGAGATTACAAAGAAATCTGAAACAAGATTAAAATCCATAATTAATAATATTTCTGACTTACTTATTATTTTAAAACAATCTAATGATTTTATTTATTTTGAAAATGCGAATGATAATTTTCTAAAGATTTTTGGTGTAGATAAAAACTATTGCTACCAAAAGAAATTCGAAGATTTTTTACCAAAATCACTAACTACTGTGATAGAAGAATCAATTATAAAACTAAATGCAAAACTAGGTGGAGTGTGTGAATTCGAATTTAAAGAAGGGGAATATCACTACTCTGGTAAAATTACATCAATAGAAAAAACAAATGGAAGTGAGCTACTCTACATAGTAAGTCTTAAAGATATTACCAATGAAAAGAAAAAGAAAGAGCAATTAAAAGAACTATACAAAAAAGAGATGCAGCTTAATAGACTAAAGACGACATTCTTACAAAACATGTCTCATGAAATTAGAACGCCATTTACTGCAATTATGGGTTACTCTGAGATAATGGTTGACAGCATTAAAGAGCAGGACTATGAAACAGTAATTGAAATAACAGATTCATTGAAACATGTATTAAATAGGGTGGTAAATTTATTTGAAAATATTATTGAGGTTTCTGAAATTGAAGCTGGAGAAGTGAGACTTGAAAATGTTTCTTTGAATTGTAATCAAATATTGAAGGCTGTTTACGATAAAAAACTTAAGGCTGCAGAACAGAGGAGCTTGGAGTTTGAGCTGTATTTAGAGAGCGATGAGTATTTGTGTTCAATTGATTGGATTAAGTTTGAAAAAGTTATTTTAAATTTAGTTGAGAACGCAATTAAATATACAGACAATGGAAAAATTAAAGTTTCCTCTAAAAAAACGGAAGATTATGTAATAATAACCATTGCCGATACTGGTCTTGGAATAAATGAAAAAATTGTTTCTCAACTATTAGAACCTTTTGTGCAAGAAGAGCTTGACGGTCATTCAAGAAATTACGAAGGGGCAGGGCTTGGTCTAACAATAGCATGCGAATATACTAAGCTAATGAATGGTGAAATGAATATAAAAAGCAAGAAAAATGTTGGAACTGAGATTTTATTAACTTTTCCAATTGAACAAGAATAGAGTAGAATTGTAGTAATAATTAATTATGGAGCTAAAATGGCTTTAATAGATTGGGATGAAAGCTATAGTGTTAACGTGCATTTAATTGATCGTCAACACCAAAAGCTGTTTGAGCATGCTAACGGATATCACGAAGCGGTCAAAAATGGTAAAACAGCGGGTGCACTTAGAAAACTTCTTGATGGACTAGCTGAATATGCAACCATCCATTTTGGCACGGAGGAGAGATATTTTGCTCAGTATAACTATAAAGAGACTGAAGAGCATAAGCGCGAGCACCAAATTCTTACTGCTAAAATTACAGACCTAAACTCAAAAGTAAAAGTAGGTATTACAGTTGAAGAAGTAAGTAAGTTTTTGAAAATTTGGTTAGATGCTCATATTAAGGGAACTGATCAAAAATATATAGAGTGCTTTAATAAAGGTGGATTAAGGTAATAATCTTTACCTTCATCTTTTCTTCGAATCAATTTCTTTTTGAAGTGATCCGAATAGAATTGTTTCTCCACTTGGCATTTCTGTTTCAGCTCTCATTTCTTGGGATATTCTGAAAAGTTGGATATCCTCTTTCATCACAAATGGAATTTCAGAAAACTTTATATACTTTTTGTCTGGGGTTATTTCAAAAGTTCCTAGTGAAAATGTGCCACCCTTGCTTACTAGCCAAAGCTTATAAACTTTATCGGAATCGATACGAGGCATATTATTTAGATGCAGAAGTCCTTCCCCTGCGTCAAAAGAAATTAACAATCTACCACTCTCATTCGATTCGTTATCCATCCCTTTTAATTGAATAATATTAATATTCGGATTATTAAAGAAGTCTACAAACTCTTTATTCTCATTTACAAAATTATTTGTTCGAGAAAGATCAGTTCTTAACTTAACAATTTGATTGTGTAAAGTAGAATTCTCTTCTGCTAAGTTACTTGATTTATCGAATGAGAAATAAGATGAAATTACTATTGCAATTAAAAGAATGGAAGAAAATATCCAAAGTAGTATTATATTAAGTGAATTTGATTTAGGAGCTTCCTCAACTTGAACAGAAGTATTAGCTCTGTTTCGTGTGACTTCTTTTACCCTAGTTGGAGGTATAGTTGGTTCTTCTTCTATTTTTGATTGTCTAGAAAAGTCTTCCCTTCTTTCATCAACATCAAAAATTTTAGTAGATGAATTGCGTTCTAAAAATTTATCTTCAGCATCAATTCTAGTTTCGCGTCTATCTTCAACTACTCTGTTTTTTATATTTTTTTGAATCTCAATTAATCTATTTCCAAGTTCGTTTTTTAGCTCTTCTCTTGGTGAGTCAATATCCAAAATAGTTGGGATTAGAGAGATAATGTTTTGTGCGTCACCAAGTTCTCCATTTGGGAGTTCACCACCGCCTCTTATATAGTTTTTGAATTGCTTATAATTCTTCTTATCCATGCATCCAAGAGCAAAGGCACTAATCATTTCATTTATTGCATCATTTGCCATTGCTAACCACCGAGTAGGTTTTCTTTTAATTTGTTAAGTGCTACTGCAATCTTTGTACGTACAGTAGAAACAGGAATATTTAACTTTTCAGAAATCTGATCCAGCGTTAACCCTTCATAGTATGAAAGAAGTAAAACATATTTTTGTGCTTCAGTTAAGCTATCTAATGCACTTGCAATCTCTGGTTTAACTTTCATTGCGGAATCGAGAGAGAGAGAATCTATATTACTATCTAAAAGTGGAACAATATAAAAATCTTTTGATATTCCAGTTTTTTCATAATTCTCAGTTCTTATATTTTGTTTATAATCAACAGCCATATTACGAGTAAGTGTAATTAGCCATGTATAAACATTGCCAGTTTTAAAACTAAATAGGTCAATTTTTTCCCAGATATTTGTAAAAACATCTAATAGAATTTTTTCCGACATTTTAACATCGGAAACAATTTTTTTAATTAGGGAGTAAAGAATAGGAGAGTATCTTAAGTAGAGTTCTTCTAAAGCTTTAGAATCGTACTTTACAATTTTTTCAAAAATCTCTATGTCTGTTAGTTCTTTGTACTGGCTCAAATTAAAAACTTTATATTAATTTTTATTTAATAAATGTAATAAACTTCCAAGACTATTAAAAGAGAATGATAACTTAATACGATAATAATTTTTATTAAGTTACTTTTTGTCCAATAGGAATTTCGTTTTACGAAAAACTCGATATATGTTAGTTTGAACTTCAAATTCAAATCTAACCACAGCAAAGAATATTTGCAATTGAACTTTAGTATCTAGATATAATCTATTTACTATTTTAGTATTTCAAATATGAATATTTATACCCCACTATGGAAAGAGTAATTTTTTATTTAATATTATTTAAGTAATAAAACTTTGCTATAAGCTTTGTGCGAGAATTTACATTAAATCTGCCAAACATATTTTCGAGATGTCTTTTTACAGTATTTACAGAGATATTTAACTCTCTAGCAATTTCTTTGTTTTGCTTTCCTCTTTCAACAAGGAGCAAAACATCTAGTTCTCGTGCTGTAAATATTTCGCTTATTGAATTACTAATTGTTGGTGGTGGATTGTCATCAATAAAAACAATTGTTTGTTTTTTTCTTGAACCTGGAAGTGTACAGGAACGAAGTTTAAGATTATTTGCAATTGTAATATTATAATCTTCTTTAGCAATTGAAACTTTTTTGAGCTGATTTGAAAACTCCACTTCTGGGTCATCCGATCCAAAATGGCGAATTATTGTCCCTTTTGCTACATGATTTGCATAATTAACCCTAAAGTCATTGTCGGTAATTATCATACCCTGTTTCATATTGTCGATTGAAAAGCAAAACCTACGGTTGTATTCAGCAACACTACTGTTTCCAAATGAACCAAGAATTGCAAGACCTAAAAAATGACTTACTATTGATATAGTAAGTAAATCATTTTGTTTAAATGCTCCTTCAGAAAGCTCTCTACCAAAATTGATACTTCCAATTATTTCATTACCTGTAATAATTGGGGCTTGCATAGCAAAATCTATAGATGCTGTTTTAACTATATTGTAAACAGGATGATGTTGCCATCCTTTTAACCCTAGCAATAATTGTGATTGGTTTGGGGAACGTTTTGTCATAATCCAGTTTTTTAATGGATCTATTTCTCTTCCCCTTTTTTCATAAAAGGATAAAAAATCTTTGTCAACTCCTTTGCCACTTATGTAGTATGGACGTTGTTTAAAAGACTTAAAAAGATAAAGGGCTGTAGCATGTGCCGGAATAATTGAAGAAATTGAGTTAAAGAATTCCGTTTCAATTTCATAAAAATCGGATTTACATGAAATTGAACTAATAACTTCATTCAAGTTTGCAAGGGCTTCGTATGTGTTTTTATTTTCTTCTATCATTAATTAACTTCTTGAAAAAGAACTTTAGATACACAAATTATAGATAGCTAGCTCATATTATTGTACAATACTAAAATATATTATTTTTAGCAGAACCCCAACAAAAGAAAATTTGCTATCAAATAATGTAGGAGTAATTAGACTATTCTCTAATTACCCCTTTGGTGTAAATTATTTTTCTTTCTTTTTAAATAAGCTTGAAACAAGAATAAATGGATATGCTATAAGGTATAATAGCACACCAGGACTTAGTGCCAGACGAATACATGTCCAAAACTCCTTTGGTGTTATGTACATTTTTGCTGGCCATGCTCCCATCATTTGTCCAGTTACTTCTAAGGAAGATCCTTTACGAGCTACTTTTGTTACCACCATCATTGGACTTCCTTTATCTGAAATTATTGTCAATTTCATTTTATCTCCATATAATAAGTCAAATCGCTATGCCCACCACTTTTTTATCTTTTTTTCTTCGGCAATAACCTGAACTGCATTATAACCACAAGCACCACCAACACTACCACTTGGATGAGTACTAGCTCCACACATATATAGATTATTAAATGGTGTTTTATAAGGTTTACATTCAACGAATGGACGCATAATTGTTAGCTGATCCTGACTCATTTCTCCATGATTAAAGCCACCGTGCACCATAGATGTCCATTTGTTTTCAGTATCTTTTGGTGACATAATATAAGTTTTCAAAAGAGCCGTATCCATATTTTCAACATATTTGCCCCAAACTTCTATACATTTATTAGAGAATTCTTCTCTTACTTCATCCCAAGCTTCGTCACCTTTATCTCTTAGAGTGTATGGGACATATTGCCAACCAATTGCTGTTCCTTTTCCTTCAGGGGCTTGGCTTGGATCAATTGCTGATGGATATGCAGTAAACATACGTGGATATTCAGGAAGATTTTGTTTGTTAATATCGGCAAAGTCATCATATAATTCTTGAGGACTATCAACAAGCAATACACCTAAACAACGGTTTACATCAGGGTTAAACTCAGCACATTTCCATTTAAGTGGCTCATCTAAAGCTAAATGAGTCGTAAAGAGAATAGTTTCTTCGTGACGGAAACGTTTTACAGAGTTTGCAAATGAGGGTTCTAACTTTTCTTCGCCAATTAAGTCTAAGAATGTTTGGTGAGGTTCAAGATTTGTTAATACCATTTCATTAGCATTTATTATTGTCCCATCTTCAAGTTCAACACCCGTCGCATCTCCATCTGTTATAATAATACGTTTTACATGGGCATTTGTTTTTACAGTACCACCATGATCTTCAAGACAGTTTACAAACGCTTTTGCTAGATTTCCAGAACCACCTTCACATATTGCCCAACCATGAGGTTCGTGTGTTTCTCCAAGCATCATTGGTACAAAAATACCAAATCCGTATGTATCAGGTGAACCACCAAACTCTTTAATAAATGCAAGTAAAAATGATTTTAATTCGTTCGATTCAAAAAGTTCGTTAATAATATTTTTTGGACTTGAAAGTTGCATTCTAAGCATATTTAATCCTTCAACACTTGTTTCCATAGCCATAGCGGAAAGGGAAGTTGGTTGTGGTGGATTAAAGAACCATGGACCAATTAAATTATCAACAATAACCTGAAAATTTGTTGCTAAGTTCCTATAAGTTTCAGCATCTTTTTCTGAGAAGCGTGCAATTTCTTTACATGTCTTTTCAAGATCTCGATAGAAAACAAGACATCTTCCATCAGTAAATGCAGCTGCTACTTGTGCATCTGGCCATAAATATTTTGCTCCATACTTTTCTAGTTCCAAATCTTTATAAACTGGCCCTAAGTGAAGTATTCCATGAAAAAGAGAAGCCAAATTATGCTTAAAACCTGGTAATGTTACTTCTTCTGTCCAAACACCACCACCTGCTTTTTCTAAGCGTTCAAGTACTAGTACTTTTTTTCCAGCTTTTTGTAGATAACATCCTGCAGTTAGACCATTGTGTCCACCACCAACTACTATTACATCATATTCATTTGACATAATTGATTCTCCATATTATTAAATGTGTTGTTACAATTATTATGCATATAGTAAAAATAATTTATTAATGTTTTACTAACCTCACCCATATGGGTGAGGTGAAAAATGGATCTATTATTTGAAGAACTAAAATTGAGTCATTTAAAAATTTTGGGATATATCCGAAATGCATTATTCATGAAAAAGTTGAATTTATTATAGCACTTTTTTTAAGTAGGGATAAAAATAATTACAATGTGTATGATTTAATTTCTAATATTCGAAGTGAATGTATATTTTTAAAATCAAAAAATATGTATTAAACTAATTAAAAACATGTAGATATATTCTTGAGTATCATACTCACATAATATTAGTGATTTAAGAAGAATGTTCCATGTGGTAAAATATTAAATTACAAAAAAGATGAAAAAATTATTTAACAAAACAGAGTTTAAAGAGTACATAGCAATTGCCATTGGTGCAATAATTATGGCTTTGGGTATAGGCGTTTTTCTTGTAGATGCAAAAGTTGTTCCGGGGGGAATTAGTGGCATTGGAATGGCAATTTACTACCTTACTAACGGTGCAATAACAATTGGTTTATCAGTCTGGTTACTGAACGTTCCCCTCTATATTTGGGGAGTAAAGGTACTTGGAAAGAGATTTGGCATAAGAACATTTTATGGCTTTTCAGTTAATGCATTCTTTATAGATTTTTTCAGAGGTGATATTCCTGGCTTCAGAGATATTAGATTACAAGATTCTGCGACAGTTCAGAATCTTTTAGAGAATGATTTTCTATTCCTAATTTTAATAGGGGCTTCTCTTTTGGGAATTGGTTTAGGAATTGTTTTCAAATATAAGGGAACTACTGGCGGAACTGATATTATTGTTGCTATAATTCATAAAAAATATCAGATAAAACAAGGTATGTTGTTTTTAATTACAGATATAGTAATAATTGTTATTGCTGGAATTGCTATAGAATACAAATCTTTACCAATGGATAAACCAACTCTCCTACTTGTTCTATACGCTCTCTTTTTGGGTGTTGTATCTGCTCGAATCATTGATTTAATAATTGATGGTTTTGATTATGCCCGTCAAGCATACATAGTATCGGATAAAAATGAAGAGATTGCCAAAAAAATTATGAACGATTTAAGTAGAGGAGCTACAGCAATTAAAACGCGCGGACTCTATAAAGATATTGATAGAGAAATGATTACAACAGTTGTAACTCTAAAAGAGCTTGGAAAATTAACAGATATAATTAAGGAAATTGATTCTGATGCTTTTGTGGTAATTCATAATGTTCACGAAGTTTTAGGTGAAGGGTTTAGAAGAAGAGCTTAGACTTGAGATATGAGACACAAGACACTAGATAAGAGATAAAATATGTTCATTTGTTTTTATCTCTTATCTAAAATCTCATTTCTTGCATCTTGATACTTTACTTTATTATTTCTAATAATTCAACTTCAAAAATTAGAGTTTGGTTTGGTCCAATTGAAGGTGGGCCATTTTGACCATATGCTAATACAGCTGGAATATAAAATTCATATTTTGAACCAACAGGCATTAATTGTAAACCTTCTGTCCAACCTTTAATAACATTAGAAAGCGGAAATTCTGTTGGTGTTCCTCGGTCATATGAAGAATCAAATTTAGTTCCATCAATTAAAGTACCTTTGTAATGAACTTTTACTTTGTCGCTTACTTTTGGTTTTGCACCATCACCAAGAGTAATAACTTTATACTGTAGCCCAGTGTCAGTAACTTTTACACCTTCTTTGCTTTTATTAGCAGCTAGAAACTCATCACCTTTTTCTAAATTTTCTAATATTGCTGCATTTGCTTCAGCTTCATGTTTAGCAGTCATTACTTGTTGATATTTGTTAAGAATTTTTTCTGCTTCTTCTTTTGTGATTTTTATTTCCACACCTGAGGATGAATCTGCTGCAACATCCATAAAACCATTTACAAAGGCATCCTTGTTAATGTCCATTTTTTGTGTTGCAAAGTTACGAGAAATATCTGCACCAATTGCATAGCTAACACTATCTTCAAATGTTTTTAGATCCACATTTTGAGCTGTGTTTTGAGAACAAGCTATTGTAAAGAACATTAATAACACTACTAATAAATACTTCATTATATCTCCTAGTTTAAATTAAAATGAATCTGCAAATATAAAATTAATTTGATAAAGTATTAGAAGGAAAAGCCTTATTAAAATAATAAGTACCTGAAATCCTTTCATAGTAAAGAATTTATTTCTATATTGGGATAGGCACAAATTACTCACAAAGCGAAGCTCAAATGAAGATAGGCATAATACTATTCCTCTTCTCATTGCAGTTAAATATATTTGCTCAGATAGATTCTAGCATTACTTTCTCGGAAGTAATGTTCTCACCACTGGAATCAAATGGGGAATTTATAGAGTTGTACAATTCATCAGCTGATTCTTCAATTAATCTTCACAAATACCATTTTATTTATTCTACTTCAGCCGCAGATACAATTATAGAATTGAATAGTGGAAGAGGTGCAATTCTCTCTCCAGAATCTTATGCTGTAATATTTGAAAACGATTATGATTTTGAAAATGGTGTATATATAGATTTAGTTCCAGAGAGTGCATTAATATTGCAAATAGGTAATGGAAGATTTGGAAGTAGTGGAATGGCAAACACAAGTGACCGTACAATCTATTTACTTAATGAAGTTGGTGACACGATAGAGACATATACCTATTCTGCAAACAATAGTGCCGGTATTTCAGATGAAAAGATAGATGTTAATGCAGGCAATAATGATGGGAATTGGGGAAACGCAGTCATATCAAATGGAACACCAGGCTTAAGAAATTCAATATCACCAAGAGATTATGATTTAGAAATTTCATCTCTTGAGTATTATCCAGAAGAGATATTTGCAGAGAGTGAATTTGAATTCAAATTTCAAATCAAGAATAAAGGGAAAATGGATGCATTCAATTTTGAAGTAAAATTATTTATCGATTTAAACCATGATTCATTGGATCAAAGTAGTGAGATATTGCTATTGCAAAATGAATCTCTACTAGAAAGTGGAGACTCCCTTGCATACAGCGTTCTAAAATCTATTTCAGAGAGTGGAATCTTCAACATATTTGGTGTGGTTACTCTTATAGAAGATGAAAACACGGATAATGATTCAATCTCTAGAAATATTTTAATCAGACCAACGCCTAATGATTATGAAGATATTGTAATAAATGAGATAATGTTCCAGCCCAACAATGACGAACCAGAGTGGGTAGAACTATTTAACAGAAGTGATTCTGCTATAAACCTAAAAGATTGGAGATTTGCAGATAGGACATCTAAACCAATACTTGATGATAGTACTTATTTTATTGGTGCAAATGAGTATTTAGTTTTAACAGAAGATGAAACTATTTGGGATTATTATGAAATATCATCACATGTTTTAATTCTTAATCTTCCTACTCTAAATAATACTGGGGACGATCTGAAATTGATTGACTCGCTAGGTCAAATAATAGATAGCGTTAGCTATAGCGCAAACTGGGGAGAGGGAGCTGGCTATTCATTGGAAAGAATAGAAGTGGAAAGGAATGGAAATGACAGTACTAACTGGAACTCCAGTAATAGCAAGCTTTTTGGAACACCGGGTAAAATAAATTCAGTAACTCCAAAGAGTATAGATCTAACAATTACTGAATTTATTATGCCTAGTGATTATGGGAAAATTGGTGAAAGTTTTAGTGTGAAAATAAAAATTAAAAACATTGGACTTAATGCGGTAAATACTTTTACTCTATCACTTTTTCATGATTTTAATTTTGATGGAATTGCAGAAGTTTCAGAATTGTTAAGTGATATTGCAGGAAATTTCTTAAATAGTAATGATAGCATCTCTATTGAATTTGAACTTGATGATTTTTTTGAAGGAGAAAACCAGTATATAGCCAAAGTAATTATTGAGAATGATGGAAATGTTGAAAACAATTTAGAAACCATATCCTTCGTTGGAGTAAAAATTAATGAAGTAAGAAACGATTTAGTAATAAATGAAATTATGCACTCTCCAATATCACCTGAACCAGAGTGGATTGAGATATTTAATAGAAGTTCGAAAACAATAAACCTGTTCAATTATCAAATTGCTGATTTGGTAGATACAATAAGAGTTGTTGAGAATGAGATATTAATAAGTCCGAATCAATATTTTGTTTTAGCTGATGATAGTAGCTTCATCCAATTATATCCTGACGCCGGGATGTACATTATTACATCTCTTCCAAATCTAAACAATTCAGGGGATAAAGTGATTTTGCTAGATTCACTAAACAGAACTATTGATTCTGTTAAGTATATAGCAGCTTGGGGAGGTAAAGGTGGTAAATCGCTTGAGCGAAGAGAAGTTGAGCATTCATCGGTAGACTCAGTAAATTGGGGTTCAATAAATCAAATAATTGGTGGAACTCCTGGAAGAATTAATTCTATAAGTCAAAAAAAATATGATGTTGAACTTTTAGAAATATTCTTCAATCCTGAAATCCCAAAGTATGGGGATGATATTAGCATTTCCGTTAAAATAAAAAATGTTGGAAAGGAAAATGCCGAGTTTAGATTATCCCTTGATGAAGATATATTCCTTGACTCTACCAGCATTGTTGAACTAGAGATGAGTGAAATCATATATGTACAGCCTACTGATTCTGTTATATATCAGTTTAACTATTTTGTTGATAGCATTACAACAGAAAGAGAATTCGAAGTTTCCACTTCAAATTTTGACGATCAGGATACAACAAACAATATTTTGAAAAAATCGATTGCACCAAGTTTTGAGAATGCTTCCATCGTAATAAATGAAATAATGTATTCGCCAATAAATGGTGAAGCAGAATGGATTGAACTTTATAATCCAACTAGCAACCCGATTGATATAAAATATTTTTCAGTGTCTGATATTTTCACAACTCCGAAAACAACAATTCTCTCAGACTCAAGCAAAATAATAGATCCAACGGAATTTCTTATTATAGCCAAAGACTCGCTTTTGCTAGATTATCATAGTGAAATTCCAGCACCAATAATTGTACACCAATTTGCAAATTTGAATAATGACATTGATGGAGTCGTCCTAAAAGATAGGTATGGAACAGAAATAGATTCAATGGTATATAAACCAAGTTGGGGTGGTGGCAATGGGTACTCGATAGAAAGAAAACTTTACAATATGTCATCGGTTGACTCTCTAAACTGGGGCTCTTCAATGGATGTTGAGTTAAGCACTCCAGGAAGAAAAAACAGTATTACTCCCTTTGAAAATGATTTGATGATTGCAGAAATAAATACAATTCCAGAATCACCAATATTGGGTGACGAAATAGCATTTGAAGTAATAATAAAAAACATTGGACTAATAGATGCAGAGAACTTTACTATTCAAATTAGCTATTTAGTAAATGGAGATACAATTTTTTTAGAAGAAACAATTGGAGAGAGAGTATTAGCAGGTGATTCTCTTCTTATAAAATCCAACAAAAGTATTGTTCTTACTGATTCAGTTTTAGTTAAAACATGGTTGATTTATAACTATGATGAAAATATCGATAACAATTATTCTGAAATGATTGTTAATCCAGGTGCTAAAAGAAACACAATAATTATTAATGAATTCATGGCAAATCCAAATAGTGGTGAAGCTGAGTGGATAGAACTTTTAAATAATAGTAATAGAAATTATGATATTTCTACTTGGCTAATTAGTGATTTATTCCCAACTCCAAAGCTTGTAAAACTCTCTGGTAGCAAAATTATTATTGAAGAAAACGAGTATTTAATAATAACTAATGACACATCAAAATATGAAGTGACTACAGAGGAGAGAGTTTTAGAGGTTAAGTTTGGAGCTTTGGGAAATATTGAGGATGGAATGTTGCTCTATGATTTTAATAAAAACATAGTTGATAGCTTAAAATATGATAAAGATTGGGAGATAAAAAAGGGACGTTCACTTGAACGTGTATCCTCAAACATTGAAACGTCTGATTACGCAAATTGGCTCCTTTCTTTATCAGCTAGTGGCTCTTCTCCTGGAATTAGTAATTCAATTTTGGAAACAGAACCAGCAATTGAGAATTCGATAATAATTAATGAAATAATGTATGATCCAAATGTGGATAACTCTGAGTTTATAGAATTATTCAATAGTTCTGAAACTTCGATAGACATTGGTGGATGGCAATTAATAGATGGTAGTGATAACTATTATGAAATTTCTCCAACATTCTTAGTTGTGGAACCAGAACAATATTTTCTATTTGCTTCCGATTCTTCAATACTAAATAATTATGGGGAGTCGCAAAATATATCAAACTTTATAATTCTGGAGTTGGGCTCTTTCTCATTTGCCAATGATGGCGAAAGCCTTCTTATTATTGACCATTGGGGAAATACGATTGACTCAGTTTATTATAATCCAAAGTGGAACAATAAAAATATTGTTACAACTAAAAACAAATCACTCGAACGTATATCGCCGGTGGTTGGCGGAAACGTATCTTCAAACTGGAGTACATCAGTTAACAAATATGGGGCAACTCCAGGGAGTGTTAACTCAATATTTACTGAAAACAGAAATGTCAAAACTGGATTAACTTTTAAGCCAAACCCGTTCTCACCTGACGATGATGGATTTGAGGACTTTTCTATTATAAACTATTCGCTTCCCTTCGTAACGGCACAGATTAGGATTAAAATATTCGATGATAAAGGTCGGCTCGTTAGAACACTTATTAATAACGAAGCATCATCGAGTGACGGAACAATAGTCTTTGATGGATTGAATGATTCTGGCAACCCATTACGAATAGGAATGTATATAGTATTTCTTGAAGCTGTAGATACAAAGAATGGGAAAAGTGTAGCCTATAAAGATGTAATAGTTGTTGCAAGGAAGTTGTGAGGGATAATCTAACAGGTAAACATTTTTGTGTGTATTTCTGTCATTCCGAATGGTTCTATCGGGAATCTTGTTATGGTATGAGATTCCCACTTAAAGCATGTGGGAATGACATGCACAGCGAGGTAATAACTGTATCATAAGAGATTCTAAAATTCCCTATTTAGGGTTTGCTGAAAAACGTTTTCTCGCTATGAATAAAGGCTAATAGTTG